>CAJVZX010000029.1 GCA_913020625.1 uncultured Pelagibacterales bacterium | reverse complement strand
ATCATTTAATGGGTTTTGATACTGATTTTTTTACTCCAATTTTTGTTATAGCTAGGATAACAGGATGGACTGCTCACATTATAGAACAACATGCGGCTAATAGATTGATTAGACCTCTCTCTAAATACAAGGGTGAAAAGCATCGAAAAGTCGTACTTTTAAATCAAAGATAGTTCAATTTTAAGAAAAAGCTTCTGTCCAGTTACCTTGTGTAGATGCTTTTGAATATTCTGTCGCTCTTCCTTCAAAAAAATTCATATGCTCAACTGCATTCAGCATTGTGTCAAGCCAGGTTAATGGATTTTTATCTATTTTATATATCGGTTTTAGTCCAAGTTGAATTAATCTTCTATTACCAATCCATCTTATATAATCTTTAACTTCTTGAGCTGTTAATCCATTTATTGGTCCCATTTGAAATGCCAAATCAATAAATGCATCTTCATGTGAAACAATTGTTCTACACGATTCATAAATTTCTTTTTTTAATTGAGGTGTCCAGATTTCTAGATTTTCATTAATAAATTCTCTAAATAATCTAATCATAGAATTACAATGTAATGTTTCGTCACGAACAGACCATGTAACTATTTGGCCCATACCTTTCATTTTATTTTGTCTAGGAAAATTAAGTAATATTGCAAAACTCGCAAATAATTGTAAACCTTCTGTAAACGCACTAAAAACTGCAATTGTTTTTGCAATATCATGATTAGATTTAACATCAAAACCTTGCATATAATCGTATTTGTCTTTCATTTCTTTATATTTCATGAAAGCAGAATATTCAGATTCTGGCATTCCAATGGTGTCAAGTAAATGCGAGTAAGCTGCTATGTGAACTGTCTCCATTGAAGCAAATGAAGTCATCATCATTAAAACTTCTGTAGGTTTAAATACATTCATATAATGGCGAATGTAGCAATTGCTTACCTCAACATCAGCTTGTGTAAAAAATCTAAAAATTTGTGTTAATAAATTTTTTTCTTCAATACACAAGTTTTTTTGCCAATCTCTAACATCATCTCCTAACGGAACTTCTTCTGGTAACCAATGAATTCTTTGTTGAGTTAACCAAGCATCATAACACCAAGGATATCTAAATGGTTTATAGACTGGATTACCAACAAGAAGTCCTTTTTTTTTTGGTTGAATAATCTCTTGGTCTTTTTTTTTAACTACTGACATGATAGACATTCATCATAATCTGGGTCAGTATCAACTTCTTTTCTATAAACATTTTTTGTGACATCGGTAGAAGAACCACTATTGATATTTTCTGCTCTTTGAATTGATTTTGATCTACAATAATAAAGGCTTTTTAAGCCTTTTTTCCATGCTTGAAAATGTATTTGGTGCAATTCTTTTTTATGCACATCAGCAGGCAAAAATAGATTGATTGATTGAGCTTGTGAAACGTAAGGAGTTCTATCTGCTCCTAATTCAACAATCCAATTTTGATTTAATTCAAAAGCTGTTTTAAAAACATTTTTTTCAAGATCAGTTAAAAAATCTAAATGGGATATGGAGCCTTGATTTGTTGTGATACTAGACCATGTTTCATCATCATTTTTACCATGTTTTTCTAGTACTTTTTTTAAATATCTATTTCTGACGTTGTAAGATCCTGATAAGGTTTTATGTGTATAGCTATTAGCAGCAACCGGTTCAACACCAGGAGATGCTCCACCACAAATAATAGAAATTGAAGCGGTAGGTGCAATTGCTGTTTTGTTAGAAAATCTTTCTTTGAAATTATATTCAGCCGCATCTGGACATGCTCCTCTTTCGTCAGCTAAATCTTTTGAAGCTTGATCTGCTTTTTCCTGGATGTTTTTAAATATTTTTTTATTCCACACTTTGCTCATTACAGATTCTAATGGAATCATATTTTTTTGAAAATAAGAATGAAGTCCCATTACACCAAGGCCTACACTTCTTTCTCGCATTGCAGAATATTTTGCATCTTTAAATTGTTCAGGTGCTCTATCAATAAAATCCGTTAAGACATTATCTAAAAATCTCATTATATCGTTAATAAAATTTTTATCATCTTTCCACTCATCATATTTCTCCAAATTAAGTGAAGATAAACAACAAACTGCAGTTCTATCTTTGCCTTCTTTATCTATTCCAGTTGGCAATGTTATCTCGCTACATAAATTTGAGGTTTTAACATTTAATCCTGCTAATTTATGATGTTGTGGAATAAGTCTATTCACAGTGTCTATAAAAATGATATATGGTTCGCCAGTTTCTATTCTTGCTGTTAATAATCTGATCCATAAATTTCTTGCAGATATAGTTGATTGGATAGAAGCATCAGTTGGACTTTTTAATGCCCACTGTTCATCAGTTTCAACTGCTCTCATAAATGCATCTGTAACTAATACTCCATGATGTAAATTTAAACTTTTTCTATTAGGATCTCCTCCTGTTGGTCTTCTCATTTCAATAAATTCCTCAATTTCAGGATGATCAATAGTAAGATAACATGCTGCTGAACCTCTTCTTAAAGATCCTTGACTTATTGCCATTGTTAATGAATCCATAACTTTAATGAATGGAATGATTCCAGATGTCTTGCCCACTCTACCGATTTTTTCCCCGATAGATCTAAGATTTCCCCAATAACTTCCTATACCTCCACCTTTAGCAGCAAGCCAAACATTTTCACTCCATAAATCAAGTATTCCAGATAAACTATCTGAGGCTTCATTTAAGAAACATGAAATAGGCAATCCTCTTTTAGTTCCTCCATTTGACAAAACAGGGGTTGCCGGCATAAACCAAAGATTGCTAATATAATTATATAATCTTTGAGCATGTAAATTATTATCCGCATATGTGCTTGCAACTCTTGCAAATAAGTCTTGGTAAGATTCATTTGGTCCTAAATATCTATCGCTTAAAGTTGCTTTTCCAAAATTAGTTAATTTTTCATCTTTTGATCTATCAATTTTTATAATAATTCCTTTGTTATTTTGAAAAAGTTCTGTTTCCTTAGATAAAGAAAACAAATTTGGTCTTTTTTCATAATTGGAATTAACCTCATCTATTGGAAATCCACGCACAGCTCTCTCTATTGCCTTAGATAAAGTTTTGTTCATAAATCAGTGCTTTTTTGTTCAACTTAAGAAAAACAACTATATGTTGTGTCCTATAATGTTGAATATACTATATAAAACAGTTAATCAATAGAACATTTATAGAACATTAAAAAAAATAAATCAATAAGAATTTAGTGTTAATAATGAAACAATATTAAATAAATTTCAATGAATAATACAGCAAATATTAAGATTAATGCTCTTGGTTTTAGAGAATATGATGCAAGATGGTTATATCCAAATGACATAAATCTTAAAGGAATAGAAAATTTAGGTATTGGGCTTGGAACTCAAATAACAAATAAAACAAAAAAAAATCCAAGAGTTATAGTGGGCCATGACTATAGATCTTATAGTGAAGAAATAAAAGTTTCATTAATAAATGGACTCATTAGTTCAGGATGTAATGTTGAAGATATAGGTTTGTCATTATCTCCAATGGTTTACTTTGCACAATTTGAACTTAAGGCTGATGGCATAGCAATGGTTACAGCTAGTCATAATGAAAATGGTTGGACAGGAGTTAAAATGGGTATTGAAAAAGGGTTAACTCATGGTCCTAAAGAAATGTTAGAGCTTAAAGATATAGTTTTGAATAAAAAGTTTACTCAAGATAAAGGTAATTATAAAAAAATTAACGGATTTAAAAAAATTTATATTCAAAATTTAATTAAAAAAAATAAAGTTAAAAAAAAAATTAAAGTAGTAGTAGCTTGTGGAAATGGTACAGCAGGAGCTTTTGCTCCAGAAATTTTAAAGGGAATAGGTTGTGAGGTAATAGAATTAGATTGTAATTTAGATTTTACTTTTCCTAAATATAATCCAAATCCTGAAGATCTAAAAATGCTTCATGCGATTAGCAAGACAGTAAAAGATAATAATGCTGATATAGGTTTTGGTTTTGATGGAGATGGTGATCGAGTCGGTGTAATTGATAATAATGGAAATGAAATTTACTCCGATAAGGTAGGTTTGCTTATAGCAAGAAACCTAGCTCGCACTCATAGAAATAAAAAATTTATTGTAGACGTAAAATCAACTGGTCTTTATGCTAAAGATAAAATTCTTTTAAAAAATAATTGTGAAACTATTTATTGGAAAACAGGACACTCTCATATTAAAAGAAAAGTAAATAATGAAAAAGCACTAGCTGGATTTGAAAAAAGTGGACACTTTTTTTTTAATCAACCACTTGGTTATGGCTATGATGATGGAATTAATTCTGCTATTCAAGTTTGCCATTTGTTAGTTAATCAAAATAAAAAAATGTCTGAAATAATAAATGAATTACCAAAAACGTATCAGAGTCCTACGATGGCTCCCTTTTGTAAGGATGAAGAAAAATATAAAGTAGTTGAAAATTTATTACATGTAATAAAAAAATTAAAAAATGAAAACATAAAAATAGATAATCAAATAATTACCAATATATTGACTATCAATGGTGTTAGATTTTCTCTTGAGGATGGATCATGGGGATTAATAAGAGCTTCTTCAAATAAGCCATCTTTGGTTGTGGTAATTGAAAGTCCAACTTCTGATAAAAGAAAAAAAGAAATATTTAAATTTATTGATAATCTTTTAAAAGATACAGGTAAAGTCGGTGAGTACGATCAAAAAATTTAAAAAGAAAAATACTCATAAAACAGTTTACAAGATATAATAAAAAGATAAATACCAAGCAACTTTCCAATAAGTCTTTTATCAAATTTATGAACTGTTTTAGCTCCAATTTTTGCCATAAACATTGTAATTGGTACAAAAATTAAAAATGCTGGTATGTTTACAAATCCTAAACTTAGTGGAACGTTAATATTAAGATAACTACCTGAAACTGCAAAACCTATAGCTCCAATTAAAGCAATTAAGAACCCGACAGCTGCTGAGCTGCCGATAGCAACTTTAATTTGATAACCAAACATTTTTAATATTGGTGTATTAATTACACCTCCTGCAATTCCCATAGGAGCAGACAAAAAGCCTGATAAAAAACCACAAATAACTCTATAAATTAAATTTATATCTCTTGGTGTGGGATTAATTTTTTCTTTTGCCATCAAAAAATAAATGGCAAAAAACATGGTCATAATTGAAAAAAACAAAACTAAACTAGAAGTCTTTAAACTAACAGCAAATATAGTTCCAAGAACAACTCCAATGACAACAAATACTCCAAAGGTTTTAACAATACTAAAATCAACTGCTTTAAATTTCATATGCGTCATTGTTGATATTATTGATGTTGGAATTATAATTGAAAAAGATGTCCCAATTGCTAGATGCATAATAAATGCTTGTTCTATACCAACAAAACTAAATATATAAAAAAGAATAGGAACCATTATTAAGCCGCCCCCTATTCCAAAAAAACCAGCCATAAAACCGACAACGACCGCAGATGCAGCCATTACAGTTACAATAAATATTATTTGATTTTGATCTAAATTTTCTATCATGCTATTGTTTGATTAATTTTCTCGTTATTTTGAACAATTGTCATTATATGTTTTGCTTTTTGAAAATCTGAATCTCTTGCCATCATATTATCACTTAAATATCTTTTCCATTTATTTGATCCTATTTGACCATGATATAAACCAACCGTATGACGCATAATGTGATTGACCTTTGTACCTAGCTTAACTTCTTTTTCAAGATATTTGATTAATTTTTCGGCTACCTCTTCTCGTGTTGGTAAAATTGTTTGACCAAAAACTTCTCTTTCTATATCAACTAAAAAATAAGGGTTTTGATATACTTTTCTGCCAATCATTACTCCATCACATATATTGAGATGTTTTTTAATTTCTTCTATTTTTGAAATACCGCCATTAATAATTATTTCTAAATTTGGATTTTCTTTTTTAATTTGATAAACCATTTCATAGTTTAATTTAGGTATTGTTAAGTTTTGTTTTGGTGTTAATCCTTTTAAAATAGCTCTACGCGCATGAAGAAAAAAAATCTTACATCCTGCTGCTTTCATTTTATTTATAAATTTATTTAAGTAATCAAATTCCTCAGTTTCATCAAATCCAATTCTAGTTTTAGCAGTTACTGGTATACTGCAGGAATTTATCATTTCATTAATACATTCTGAAACAAGATCGGGCTCTCTCATGAGGCAGGCGCCAAACATATTTTTTTGTACTTTTTTACTTGGACATCCAAGATTTATATTAATTTCGTCATAGCCCATATCTTCAGCAATTTTTGCAACTTCTGAAAGTTCCTTTTTATCTGAGCCACCCACTTGTAATGCTAGAGGTTTTTCTTCAGGACTATAAGATAATATTTTTTTTCGATCTCCATGAATTGCTGATTTTGTTGCAACCATTTCACTGTAAAGCATCACGTTTTTACTCATTAATCTTAAAAAGAAACGGTCATGTCTATCAGTACAATCCATCATTGGCGCAATTGAGACTTTTCTATTTAAATTTGTTTTTTTTTTAGAATCCAATTTACTTTCCTATAAGTTTATTATGTAATTAAATTATAAGTTTAAAAAAAATAAACAATACAACTATTGATATGAAATTTACTTGACTTTGTTTAACTATTAGAGCTCTCGTCTATAGTTTCATTATCTAGGGTTTCTTGTTCTTGTAAATTTTCTAGCGATTCATTCTCTGAAACGTTATCAACAGAGATTTTTACATCTTCAGGTTCTTTGACTCTAGATAATTGAATTTTTTCTGGTATTTTCCTAGCTCTTTTAGATGGAAGTACTGGTACACCACTTTTAGAAATTTCGCCTTTGTATAAATTTTCAAAATCATCACCTACTATCTCATCTTCTTCTATATTGTCTTCTTTCCGAGGTATGTTTTTTCTTAATTTATAAATTGCTGCTTCTCTTAAATCTTTTGTTTTTATACTTTCTTCAGCAATTTCTCTCAAAGAAATTACAGTATTTTTATCATTATCTGGATCAACTGTTGGTTTTACATCTGAGTTAAGTTGCACAGATCTTTCCTTTGCAACCATTACTAACTCATATGGACTATTAACTTTATCTATACAATCTTCTACCGTTATTCTGGCCATTTTGAGAGATTTCTATTCAATTAAAATTTATAAATCAAGATCTTTTTTTTATAATTATAGGTATGTAGGATTTTTGAAAAATTACAACAATTAAAATTGATATACCTGCATAAATAGCACATAAAAAGGCTATATTTTCAATTGAATAACCTAAATCAATTAAATTTCCAAATACTACTGCTGCTAATGCTGTTGAAAAAACCATTAACGAACCTGTTAAAGCTTTAATAGATCCCAAATAATTGACTCCATAAATTTCAGCCCAAAATGAAGACATTAGAACATTTGTCAGTCCGTTTGAAATACCCATTAATCCCATAAAAACGAAGGCTGAATAAGGATGATCAAAAATCGCCAATATAATTAAACTTAATAATAGTGGAACATTAAGTAGTGGAAAAACTTTTCTACTGGTAAACTTATCAACCAAATATCCTGAAAAGAATAATGTTGCTACAGTAAGTGTTGAATAAATCATAAATGATTTTGCAATAGCAAATTTTTCCCAATCTTTAGATTCTATAATAAATGTTTGATTAATAACTATACCAGTAATTATAAATGATGACGCAAGCATAGCTGGTAAAATTGAATAAAACTTTAAATCTTTTAATACTTCTCTTCTGGTCCAGCTTTTGATTGTATCAATATTTTTATTAACATTATCTCCATTTTTGTTTTCTCTAGAAAATATACTGATCTCTTTAATTGTAAGATAAGTAAATATTGGTAATAGTAATATAATTATAATCGCAAGTCCTTGCCATAAATTTCTCCAATATATAAACGTCAAAAAATATACTATAATTATAGGTAGTAAAAACTCTCCAAAAGACATTCCAACCCAAACATAACTTAATGCTTTACCCCTGCTTCGATCAAAAAATCTACTAATCGCAACAGATGCAGTGTGAGTCATTAATCCTTGGCCTGATAATCTTAAAAAAAATATACCCACAGACAAAAAAATTAGTCCATTAACAAATGAAAAAAAAAGAGCCGCAAGACTTAAAAAAATAACGACTAGAAAAGAATAATTAACTAACTTTAAATCATCAATTTTTTTTCCTAACCATATTAATGTTAAACTGCTACATAAAGTAGCAATTCCATAAATAGTTCCAAACTCTCCGTGAGTAATATTTAATTCTTGCCTAATATTAGAATTAAATAGGCCTATAAAAAAACTCTGGCCTATACAGGAAAAAAAAGTAAAAACAAAACCAAAAATTATTATTTTGAAATTAGATCTGACTATATCTATAATCATAGTATGAGTTGTAAAGTTTCCTTTATTGGTCTTGGTGTAATGGGTTACCCTATGGCTGGATATATATCAAAAGCTGGTCATAATGTAACTGTATTTAATAGAACAAAAAATAAAGCTGAAAAATGGGTAAAAACATATAAAGGTCAAGTATCTAATAGCCCAGCAGAAGCAGCAAAAGATGCTGATTTTATATTCACATGTGTTGGTAATGATAATGATTTAAGAGAAGTAACTTTTGGTGAAAAAGGTATTTTTAAAACAATTAAAAAAAAGGCAATCTATATTGATAACACTACAGCTTCAGCAAATATAGCTAGAGAAATTTATTTATATTCAAAAAAAAATGATTTTGGTTTTTTAGACGCACCTGTTTCTGGTGGTCAGGCAGGTGCTGAGAACGGCACTTTAACAGTAATGATTGGTGGAGAAAAAGAAAATTATGATAAAGCTAGTCCAATTATTGATTGCTACAGTAAAAAAATGAAATTACTTGGAAAAGCAGGAAATGGTCAATTGGCAAAAATGGTTAACCAAATATGTATAGCTGGACTTGTCCAAGGACTTTCAGAAGGAATTAATTTTGGATTAAATGCTGGATTAAATATGGAAGAGGTTATTGAGGTTATTTCTAAAGGAGCTGCACAATCTTGGCAAATGGACAATAGACATAAAACAATGATTGAAGATAATTTTGACTTTGGTTTTGCAGT
>CAJVZX010000028.1 GCA_913020625.1 uncultured Pelagibacterales bacterium | reverse complement strand
GGTTTATTAAAAAAATGGCCAGTTTATTTATCAACAAAAAATACAATATTAAAAATTTATGATGGAAGGTTTAAGGAAATTTTTCAAGAAATATTTGAAAAAGAATTTAAAAAAAAATTTGAAAATGAAAACCTAACTTATGAACATAGATTAATTGATGATATGGTAGCCTGCGCGATGAAATGGAATGGAAATTATATTTGGGCATGTAAAAACTATGATGGAGATGTTCAATCAGATACTATAGCTCAAGGTTATGGATCTTTGGGTTTAATGACAAGTGTTTTATTAGGCCCTGACGGAAAAACTATGGAATCTGAAGCTGCTCATGGAACAGTAACAAGACACTTTAGAATGCATCAGCAGGGTAAAGAAACATCCACAAATCCAATTGCATCTATTTTTGCATGGGCTAGAGGATTGTCTCACAGAGGTAAATTAGATTCTAATGATGAGTTGATAAAATTTTCAAATACTTTAGAGCAGGTTTGTGTAGAATCTGTAGAAAGTGGCTCAATGACTAAAGATCTTGCAATACTAATCAGCACAACAACAAAATATTTAACTACTAATCAGTTTTTGGAAAAAATTGATAATACTCTTAAAAATAAATTAAATTAACTTTTTTAAAATTTCTTTGTAAGATTCTTCTATTCTTTCAATTTTTTCACCTCCTGCTTGAGCAAAATCATCTCTGCCTCCACCACCTTTTCCACCCAATATAGACGAACCAATTTTAACTAAATCTAAAGCACTTATTTTTTTTGAAAGTTCTCTCGTTATTCCAACCGCAATTCCTAATTTTTGTTCTTGTATAGCATATGCAATAACTATTCCTTCTTTAAGTTCTTTTTTACCTTGGTCAATTATTGTTCTAAGTTCTTTTGTTGGCAAATCATTTACTTTCTGAAATCTAATCTTTATTTTATTTATAATTTCATCTTTAATTAAATTTTTATTTTTATCTGCCAAAATACTATTGATAAGTAATTTTTCATAATGTTTTTTTAATTTACTAAGATCATGTTCGGTTTTATCAAATTCTCCACCAAGAGATTTAATTTGATTTTTAATTTGTTCAATGTTTTCTTGTAATTTTTCGTCCTTACTTTGCTGATCAATTTTTTTTGAATTTAAATAATTATTTAATTGAGAAGCTCTTAAAGCTTCAACTCTTCTTACGCCAGCGGCAATTGCTGATTGACTGATTATTTTAAAATTTCCTATTTCTGATGTATTTCTAACATGTGTTCCTCCACATAATTCCGTTGAAAAATATGTATTTTTATCAGCACCCATCGATAAAACTCTTACTTCATCTCCATATTTTTCTCCAAACAATGCAAGAGCTCCATTTTCTACTGCCTCTTTAGGTGTCATTAATCTAGTACGAACATTGCTTTTAGACTGAACCATTGTATTGACATATTTTTCAATTTTGTTTACTTCATCTGTGGAGACAGGTTTCATATGACTAAAATCAAACCTTAATCTGTCTGGACCAACAAATGAACCTTTTTGGATTACATGCTTTCCTAATACTCTTCTTAATGCTTCATGCAATAAATGTGTTGCGGAATGGTATGCTCTAATATTTGATCTCCTCTCTGAATTAATTTTTAAATCTAATGTATCTCCTTTAGACATCGATCCTTTAATTAATTTTCCAATATGGATATGGAGATCTCCCAGTTTTTTTTGAGTATTTGTGACTTCAAAGCGACTGTTTGAACCTAAAAGAAAACCTGTATCACCTATTTGACCTCCAGACTCTCCATAAAAAGGAGTTTGATTAGTAATTATTATCCCTTCACTGTTTTCTGTAAGGGTATCAGTTTCTTTTCCATTGTGAATAATAGTAAGCACAACTCCTTGTGAATTGTCGGTTTCATAGCCTAAAAAATCTGTAGATCCCAATTTTTCTCTGACCTTAAACCAAATATGCTCAATCGCAGTATCTCCAGACCCTTTCCAATTTTTTTTGGCATTTTCTTTTCTTTTAGTCATTAATTGATCAAATGATTTGGTATCCACTTTTATTGATTTAGATCGCAAAACATCTTGGGTAAGATCTAATGGAAATCCATATGTATCATATAATTTGAAAGCAATATCTCCTGGGAATATTTTTGTGATTTTTTTCATCTCTTCTTCAAGAATATTCATTCCTCTTTCTAGAAGTATTAAAAATTTTTCTTCTTCCATTTTTAGTGTTTCAGTAATTAATGCTTCTGCTCTTAATAATTCCGGATAACTTGATGACATTTCGTTAATTAAGGTTTTTAAAATTTTATAAAAAATTGGTTCCTTTGAACCCAGCAAGTGAGAATGTCTCATGCCTCTTCTCATGATTCTTCTTAAAACATATCCTCTGCCCTCATTTGAAGGTAAAACTCCCTCTGCAATTAAAAAAGAGCTTGCTCTTAAATGGTCTGCTATAACTCTGAAACTAGCTAGATTTTTTTGATCTACTTTTTTTTTTAAAATTTCTGATGTCGAATTAATTAATTTTTTGAAATGATCTATTTCATAATTATCATGTGTACCTTGTAATAAAGCTGATATTCGTTCAAGGCCCATGCCTGTATCTACAGAAGGTTTTGGTAAATTAATTCTTTTTTCCTTTGAAACTTGCTCATATTGCATAAACACGAGGTTCCATATTTCAATAAATCTATCTCCTTCCTGATCTGAACTACCTGGAGGACTTCCTTTTAAATGATCTCCATGATCATAGAAAATCTCTGAACAGGGTCCGCAAGGTCCTGTTTCTCCCATTGACCAAAAATTATCTGAAGTTGAGATCTTAATTATCCTGTTTTCACTTAAACCAGTTATTTTCTTCCATAAATTAAACGCATCATTATCTTCATTAAATACAGTCACATATAATCTATCTTTGCTGAGACCAAATTCTTTTGTGATTAATTCCCACGCTAGACTTATTGCTTTTTCTTTAAAATAATCACCAAAAGAAAAATTTCCTAACATTTCAAAAAATGTATGATGTCGTGGAGTGTATCCAACATTTTCTAAATCATTATGTTTGCCACCTGCCCTTACACATTTTTGTGAAGTAGTTGCTCTTAAATAATCTCTTTTTTCTAAGCCAGTAAAAACATTCTTAAACTGAACCATGCCAGAATTAGCAAACATTAAGGTTGGATCATTATTTGGAACCAAATTGCTTGACTCAACTATTTTATGATCATTCTTTTCAAAATAATTTAAAAAAGCACTTCTTATTTCATTTAATGATTTGCTAGCCATAATTTTAAAATACAGTTTTTTTATTTGATGTCTAGATAACTGTAGATAAAAAAGGCGCCTAATAAGGCGCCTTTTAACTAATCAAAGATGGCTTTTAACTAATCTTTTTTAATTTCTTCTTTAGGTAATTCTTTGCTATTTTTTTCTAGAGGATTTCCTTCAATTTTTTTAGATATTATTCCCGCTTTTTCTCTTATAGTCATTTCTATTTCTGCAGCCACTTTAGGATTTTTTTCTAAATAAATTTTAGCATTTTCTCTTCCCTGTCCTATTTTTTCTCCTTTATAAGCATACCAAGCTCCTGCTTTTTCGACTATCTCTGCTTTAGCGCCCAAATCTATTAACTCTCCAGTTTTGCTTATTCCTTTTCCATACATCAAATCAAATTCTACAACTTTAAATGGTGGTGAAACTTTATTTTTTACTACTTTAACTCTGGTAGAATTACCTATTATTTCATCTTTATCTTTTATGGCTCCTATTCTTCTAATATCCATTCTAACTGATGAATAAAATTTTAATGCGTTACCTCCTGATGTTGTTTCAGGATTACCAAACATAACACCAATTTTCATTCTTATTTGATTAATAAAAATTACCATTGTGTTAGTTTTTGATATCGAACTAGTTAGTTTTCTTAAAGCTTGACTCATCAATCTTGATTGTAAACCCACATGATGATCGCCCATTTCACCTTCTATTTCTGCTCTTGGGGTTAATGCTGCAACTGAATCCACAACTAATACAGATATTGATCCCGATTTAATTAATGTATCAGCTATTTCTAAAGCTTGTTCTCCTGTATCGGGTTGAGAAATTAAAAGTTCTTCTGTCTGTACTCCTAGTTTCTTAGCATATATTGGATCTAAAGCATGTTCAGCATCCACAAATGCACAAATTCCACCTGTTTTTTGCGCCTCTGCAACAACTTGTAATGCTAAGGTCGTTTTTCCAGATGACTCGGGTCCATAAATTTCAATTACTCTTCCTTTTGGAAGCCCACCTATTCCTAAAGCCAAATCTAAACTTAATGAACCTGTAGAAATTGAATCAATATCTATTGCAGCTTGTTGACCAAGCTTCATTACTGATCCTTTTCCAAAGTTATCCGTAATTTGACTTATAGCTGCATCTAAAGCTTTACTTTTTTCTTTGTTTTCAGCTTCTTGGCTTTTATTTGTTTTCACGATTTTTAGGTTGTTTTTAATCATTTTAACCCTTTTTTGTTAATATTTATAATTCGAATCATGTATTTAAATGTACACATTTTGTTCTTTTTATCAATATTATTTTTATGCACATTTTTCTTATTAAATAAGGGTCTAATTAAGGCTCAAATTTAATGCTGTTAACTGACCTAATGCGAGCAAAAGCTTATATTGAGATAAAAAATGATTTCTTTGGGAAGTGGCAAGGTTATTTTTTGCATCAAGTAAAATAGAATTAGATTGGATAACATCTAAAGTTGATCTTCCAAGTCCAGACTCATATTCAATTGAAATTCCCTCATTAGCAATTTCTGCTGCTTTGACCTGTACTCTAATAGAATTTAATAAACTTTTAGATGATTTAAAATTTGACCATGCGCTTGATACTAAAGTTTCATTAGATCTTTTAGCATCTTCTAACAATAATGCTTTTTGATCTCTTAATGATTTATTTTTTCTTAAACTAGATAAATTTTTTCCGCCTAAAGAAAATGGCCAAGATACTGTGGCCTTTAAAGTTTCTTTATCACTTTCATCATAAGTTGAACTTGTATCATCAGTTTGTGTTGCTTGAAAAGATAGTGTGGCCGATGGAGATAAATCAGATTTTGCAATGGCCACATCTTTGTTTGCTTGCTCTAACTCCAACTTTACAATATTTAATTCTGGACTAAACTGTTTTGAAATTATATTTGCTTCTTTAAGGTTATTAGGAAGTTTATATTTAAATACATAACTTTCATTTACTTCTTCACTATTATTTATTTTACCTATTGTTTTCTCATAAATTAATTTGCTTGTAACAATATCATTTCGAACTTGAATTAGCTTTGCATTTGCTCCTGCCAATGAAGCTTCAGATTGTGCAACATCAGTTAAATTTATTTCTCCTTTTTCTAATCTTGCTCTATCAGTTTCTACCTGTCTTTCTAAAAGACTTACATTTAATAAATTTATTTTTAATTTTTTATTATTTAATACTAGATCGGTGTAAGCCTCTACGGACTCATAAATAATTTCTTGTTCTACTTTTTTTAATTTTAGTCTAGCTATTTCTAGACCTATTTCATTTTTTTCTAAATCAGGTTTTCTACTTTGGTCATATAATTTTTGTTCAACCAATATAGATGTTTGTAGTGGGTTAACATCATCTTTGCTGGCATCTTCACCACTTCTATTTGTTAATTTAGATGTATTTTCTGCGCTCTTGTATCCTGAAATTGTAACAGTAGGTAAAAAATTACTTTTTGATATATTAATATTTTCCTTAGATATTTTTAAATTTTCTCTTTCAGCATTCAATTTTGGATTATTATCGTAAGCTTCTTTTATAGCTTCAATTAAAGTAATTGCATTTGCATTACAAATTAAAAAAATGTTTATTAATATAAATAGTAAAAATTTTTTCATTTATTTTATGTATCTTATATTTTTAATTTGATGATTTTTACTAAGATTTAAAACAATTGAGGCAATTTTTGGTAAATCTTTAAACATTTGCTGAGTAACTCTTTGATAAGTCATCATAAATTTTAAAACTTCCGAATTTGTCATAATTTTAAATTTCTTTTTAATATTTTTGAGTCTTAGTTTATTTTCTTGTTTAAGTCTCCATTTTTGTAATGAACTAAAATTAGGCACCTTCATGTAAATAATGTCATTCATTTTATTAAATAAGTACTTATATTTATTTTTCAATTGTTTGTTAACATAATTTCTCCATTTAAAATTTAAATCTTCTTTTTTTTCTAAAATATTAACCGCTTTATTTAATAATTTATTACTTTGAGGTTTTGCTCCCACACACCAGCCCTCTAGGATTATAATGTCCGGAATATAATTAATTTTTTTCCATTTTGATTTTATTGCCCTATCATCAATTGATTTATCAAATATCGGTAATGAAATTACTTTATTTTTTTTTAATTTAATTTTTTTTAAATAATTAATGATAAATTTTATATCATGAGTGCCTGGAACTCCTCTGGTTTTCAACAAAGGATGTATTTTTTTTGACAATTTTTTACGATCGTTAAGAGTTTTATAAAAATCATCTATTGAAAAAATGCAAACTTTTTTTTTAAAATAATTAGTTAAAATTATGTTTAGTAAACTAGTTATAGTTGTTTTACCTGCTCCCTGACCTCCTGAAAGGCCTAAAAAATAAGTATTAGAATATTGATTTGATTTTTCATTAATCCAAAAACTCAATGGAATTAAGTAATTTAATAACATTTTTTTCTTATTTTTAAATTTTTCTTTTTTAGTTTCTTGTTTTTTAAAATATCTAAAACATTTTTTTGCAACATGTTTGAAACAATTATTTTTAGACATTTTAATTAAATCTTTATGATATTTTATTTCTTTTGATCAAGAGGATGATTTTTACCATCATTCACACTTACATTTTCTAATTCAAAAGGATCTACGCCCTCTAAACATGCTACATTAACCCCATACATAATTGGATTGGCTCTTGTATTATGATGAGTATAAACTCCACAATTAGAACAGAAATAATGTTTGGCAGTCTTGGTATGGAATTGATAAAGTTTAAGTAGTTCTTTACCTTTAATAATTTTTAAATCATCTGGACCAACCATCGTCATTATGGCTCCTCTTCTTTTACATAATGAACAATTACATCTGATAACCTTTGTAAAAGGATCGGGTACATTTACTTCAATTTCTATTCCACCACAGTGACAAGTTAATTTTTTCATTTATTTTTTATTTAAATTTTTTAGCATGATTTTTATACCTTGGTAATAGCTATAGTTGTCCACACCATAGTTAGATTTATTTTAGATGTTCTTGTTTTGATTCATTTATGATTCAGGTTTGGACTCAAAACACAACCTATTGACTATGCCCTAAATATATAATAGAACAAAATAAGAACATTATGAAATTAACTCTACCTTTCTATTTACATAAGGCCGGTGCTGGTTTTCCGTCTCCAGCAACTGATTATATAGAGGAAGACATCGATCTTAATATTCATTTAATCAAAAACACACCCGCTACCTTTGTCATAAGAGTGCAGGGAAAATCTATGTCGAATGTTGGTATTTATGATGGGGATCTTTTGATAGTTGATAAAAGTTTAAAACCAAAAAATTTTTCAACTGTTATTGCTAATGTTCATGATGAGCTTGTAGTAAAAAGTTTTATAAAAGAAAAAAATTTACATTTCTTATCCTCTGAACCTAAAAACCTTAACGATAAAATTATTATAGGTGAAAATTCAGAAGTTTTTATTTGGGGAGTTGTAACTTATGTCATCCACTCAGCTTACTAAAAAAATAGCATTAGTTGATTGTAATTCTTTTTATGTTTCGTGTGAAAGATTGTTTAAACCATCATTAATCAAAAAGCCTGTTATTGTTTTATCAAATAATGACGGTTGTATAATTTCAAGATCTAACGAGGCAAAAGATCTTGGAATAAAAATGGGTGATCCATATTTCAAAGCTAAAGATATAATTGTAAAAAATAATGTTCATGTATTTTCTTCAAACTATTCTTTATATGGTGACATATCCAGAAGAGTAATGAGAACTTTAAAATATTTTACTTCAGAAATAGAAATTTATTCCATAGATGAGGCTTTCTTAGATTTAACAAGTTTTCCCAATGATTTAGTAGAACTTTTTGTTAAAAAAATTAGAAATACGATATTGGAGTGGACAGGAATACCAACTAGCATTGGCATAGCAACTACTAAAACTTTAAGTAAAATTGCAAATCACATTGCAAAAAAAGAAAAGTCAGGAGTGGTAAGTTTAGTAGAAAAAAAAAATATTGATCCTATTCTAGAAAAAATAAATATTAATGATGTTTGGGGTGTTGGAAAGCAACTAACTAAATTTTATATTAAAAATGGCATTAATAACGCTAAACAACTAAAGAATGTTTCAAATACTTGGATTAAAAAAAGTTCCAATGTTTTGAGCTCAAGAACAGCAATGGAATTAAGAGGAATTTCTTGTATTGATTTAGAAATACATCAAACAAAAAGAAAAAGTTGCTGTGTGTCAAGATCTTTTGGAAAAAAAGTAGAAAATTTCCAAGAATTAAAAGAATCTATTGTTGCTCATTGTTTAAATGCCTCAGAAAAAATAAGATCTGAGTCTTTGCTAACTAAATCGATTACAGTTTTTATCAGAACAAGTCCATTTCAAAATAAAGGAAAATACTATTCAAACTCTAAAACTATAGATTTTCCAATCGCTACCGATAATAGTCTTGAAATAGTAAAAACTGCATTAATTGCATTAGATTATATTTTTAAAGAAAGTTTTAGATATCAAAAATCTGGAATAATTTTGTCAGGATTATCGAATTTAGAAAATAATGAAAATTTATTTTCTTCCATAAAGGAAAATAAAATTAAAAATCTAATGAAATCTATTGATTATACAAATCTTAAGTATGGTCGTTCAACTTTGAGTTTGGCGGACGCAGGTTTTCACAAAAAGTCTAACTTGAAAAAAGAATATTTCTCAAAAATTGATACTTCAGATTTTTATTGCCTACCAACAGTGAGAGCTATTTAAGAGTTTCAACATCCTGAATATTATTTAATGAATTATTTAATTCATCCAAATTTTCGCGATTAGAAAGTGAGATGACAGAAAAAATTAAAATAAGGGCTAAAAATACTGGAATTACAGTAATTATTGACAAAGATTGATAAGTAAAAAAAAGATAAACCAACAAAAAAATAATAGATCTAATAATCACTGTTTTTTTAAAAACTGCAATAATTGATAAAGAATGTTTCAATAAATTAAAAAAACTCATTTGAGATGGGCCAAAATACCTAGATCCTCTAATAGAAGGAATAGAAGTCCGATATTTAGCTAATTTAGTTAATGAGCCAGAAAAACTACTCCAAGTTGAGGAACTTTGA
>CAJVZX010000027.1 GCA_913020625.1 uncultured Pelagibacterales bacterium | reverse complement strand
TTTAGGATGCAATCGGAGAAATCGATCTAGTATTTTCTGTAGTTTCATCAATATTTATTGCCGATTCAACTGAATTTTTCTTTAGCAGAATTTTAAGCAGAGTAGCAATTTTTTCACTTAAATCTTTTCTTTCAACTATAAGATCAATAAATCCACATTCTAAAACCCTTTCAGCTTTTTGAAAGTTTTCATCTAACTTTTCCTTAACCGTTGCCTCAATAACTCTTCTTCCCGCAAAAGCTATTAAAGCCCCTGGTTCTGAAATTGCAACATCGCTAAGTGAAGCAAAAGATGCGGTAATTCCTCCTGCAGTTGGATCAGTAAAACAAATAATATATGGTAATTTTTTATTCTTTAATTCATTAACTGCTAAAGTTGTTCTTGTCATTTGAGTTAGAGCAATTGGACTTTCGTGCATTCTTTGTCCTCCACCAGATGGAAAAAATACAAAAGGATTTTGATTATCAATAGCATGTTGAATACCATAAATTATAGCTTCTCCTTCTGCACTTCCAACACTGCCTCCTATAAACTGAAAATTAATTGCACCGGCTGTTATAGTTACTCCATTAACTTTGCCGCTTGCTATCATAACAGCACATTTTTGCCCTGTTGCTTTTCTAGCTGATTTTAGTCGGCTGGTATAAGGTTTTGAGTCATGCCAATTTAATGGGTCATCTATTGGAACAGGTGTATCTATAATTTCATAATTATCTTTACCAAAAAATAAATCAAATCTGTTTTTACAACTAATTCTATGATGTTTTCCACATGATTTGCAAACCCACTGATTTTCTTGTAATTCTGTTTTTAAAATTGGGCCCGCACAACATGTAGTCCAATTACTTTTTTCAACATCTTCTTTTGAAGGTCTTTCTCTTATAACCTTTTTTATTTTTTCACCAATATTTAAAACTTTTTTTATCCAATTCATTGAATTTTATTTTTTAATTTTACTATCATATTAGCTACATTTGTGACAGGATTTTGTCCACTTTTTATTGATTTAGTAATTTCTTTGCATAATACACTTCCAACAACCAATCCATCAGCTGATTTAAGTGCAGAAATTGTATTTTCAGTAATTCCAAAACCAATAACATATTTTTTACTTGGATCAATGTTCTTAACATCATTATAATTTTTCAAAATCTCTTCTGGGGAGGATTTTAGATCACCCCCAGTTGTAGACAACATGCTGATATAATAAATCATTTCATGTGAATCTTTTATAATTTTATTCAACCTTTCTTTTGAGGTTGTTGGAGCAACAAGCTGAATAAAAGAAATAGAATTATTTTTACATTTTTCAGCAAACTCTTTATTTTCTGGCCAAGGCAAATCTACACATATTATTCCAGATACTTTTGTTCTTCTGCATTCATTTACAAAATTATCTGCTCCAAATTGCAAAATCATATTATAATAAGTCATTATAATTATATCAGTTGAATAATTTTTTTTAAAATCTTCAATAATATCAAATAGGTCTTTTACTAATATTCCATTTGAAATTGCTCTGTGCGCGCTGTTTTGAATTTCTTTTCCATCTCCTATTGGGGTGTTGTGAGCTAATCCAATTTCAATAATATTCGCTCCAGATTTTGCAATTGATTTTAATATTTCAAGTGAGGTTTCCTTGTCTGGGTCTCCGGCCACGGTATACGTTATTAATGCTGTTTCTTTTTTTTCTTTTAATTTATCAAAATTTTTTTTTAAGGTATGAGATGTCATAATTTATATCCTAATTTTTCAGCAATGATATTATGATCTTTTGAAGATTCTCCACATGAATTTACAACCAAAATAGTATCTTTACTTAATTTCGGGGCAATTTTTATTGCTTCAGCAAAAGCATGTGAAGGTTCAAGAGAAGGACTTACAAATCCCTCCAGCCTTGATACAAGCTTAAATGCTTCCAGAGCTTCTTCGTCCGATGCAGATGTATATCTTGCTCTTCCAGCTTCTTTTAAAAAGCAATGTAATGGACTGACTCCTGGATAATCTAATCCTGCAGCAATTGACTCAGTTTCTTCTATTTGACCTTCTGAATTTTGCAAAACGTATTGTGCAGCTCCATGCAGCACACCTATTTTACAATTGTTGGTTAATGGTGCTGCGTGTTTACCATTTTCGGGTCCACCAGCTTCAATACCAATTAGTTCTATATTCTCATCATCAATAAATTCATTGAAAAATCCAGCAGCACTAGATCCTCCGCCCACACAGTTTAATAATTTTAATTTTTTTGGAACAGATCCAAAATAACTAATTAGTTGTGATTTTAATTCTTTTGAAATTTGAGCTGTTGACCAAGCGCAAATTTTAATAAAAATATTAGGACCAACGGTTGAACCAATTGCCATATGGGTAGTATCACAGTTTGCAACCCAGTATCTTATGCATTCTGAAACAGCATCTACTAAAGTTTTGCTTCCTGAGTCCACAGGAACTATTTCAGCACCAAAACTTTTCATACTGAAACAATTAATTGCTTGTCTTGAGATATCCTTTGTACCCATAAAAATTTTGCATTTTAGATTAAATTTTGCAGCAGCCATACTCAACATTTTTCCTGCATATCCAGCACCAGTATCACCAACTATATATTTTTTTCCTAGTCTTTTAGCTAACAATGAATGAACAGTTGCATTGTAAACTTTGTGAGCTCCACCTGTTGCTTTTGAAACAAGCTTACACCAAATATTTGCGCCTCCAAGGTGCTTAGTTAAATTTTCAAGTTTTATGAATGGAGTTGGTGTACCTATAAAGTTTTTAAAATAATAATCTCTTTCTTTTAAAAAACTTTCATCATATCTAAGTTTTTCAAATGCAATAGTCAGATCTTCTATCGGTTTTTTAAGAGTTTCAGGCACATAGCTTCCACCAAACTTTCCAGCATAAAACCCATTTTCATCATGTTGATCAATTAAGGGTATACCTTTTTTAATTTCTATCATTTATTTCTTTGACCTTATTTAAAAAATTTATAATTTTTTTTTTATCCTTACTCTTATTTGTTTCAAGATTTCCTGAAACATCAACAATTTTTGTGATTTTAGCAACTTTTTCTAAATTATCGACACCTATATTTCCAGCCATCATCCAGGCAAAGCCTCTTTTAGACAAATGTTTTAACCAATTATGGTTGAATGATTTAGATTTTTCAAATCCAAAACTATCGAATAAAAACATATCAACAACAGGCAGATAATCATTAAATTTTTTTACATCATTTTTTTCTTTTATCTTTATTGTTTTGATTATTTTAATATTACATATTTTTTTAATTTCTTTAATTCGTTTTATACTTTCATTTCCATGAAGCTGAATAAAATCAAATTTTATACCTTTTATTTTAATTAAATCTTTATTAGTTGGATTTACAAGAACAGCTACAAATTTTGAATTTTTTTTATTTATACTGTTTAGTTTTGCCAAACTAGGTTTACTTTTAATATTTCTATGTGATTTTGGATAATTAACTATAAATCCACAATAAGAAGCCCCCTTATTTATTGAAAGGATAATATCTTCTTTTTTTTTCAGACCACAAATTTTAGCTTCAAGTGGCATTTATTTATTTTAAAGAATTAATAACTTTTTCAATATTTTTACTTATATCACCACTTAATAAACTTCTACCCATAATAATTTTATTCGCACCATTATTTAATGCTTGCTTTGGAGATATAACTCTTTGTTGATCATTTTTATTATCTTGTGGCATTCTTATTCCAGGGCAAAATATTATTTTATCTTTACCTATAATTTTTCTTAAAGCCAAAGCCTCATTGCCAGAACAAACATAACCATGTGCGTCAGAAGAATTTTTTGCTAATTTTACAACTAAATCATTTATATTATTTTTTATTCCCATTAAGCCTATATCTTCATCATCTAAAGAAGTTAAAATAGTTACAGCAAGTATTTTTATATTTTGATTGATTTCATTTGCTGCTTCTTTACATTTTAAAATCATTTTTTTGCCACCTAGAGCATGTATGGTTAAATATTCAAAATTAATTCCATTAAGAGATTTAATTGCTTTAAAACAGGTATTTCCAATATCATTAAGCTTTAAATCTAGCATTATATTATTAAAACCAAGATCATTAAATTTTTTTATTCCGTTCTTTCCATGAGCATTAAAAAATTCTAGTCCAAGCTTAATTGTAAAAATTTTATTTTTTATTTTTTTTGCAATATCAATAGCAAAATTTAAATCGCTTGTGTCCAAAGCTAAAATAATTTTATTTGTTGTTGTTTGATTCATTATTTAAAAGTTTAAACAATTGTTTGGACATTTTCCATTGGATAGTATTTTTTGCAGGTATTTCTATTCTTGATCCGTCTTTTGGATTTCTTCCTATTCTAGCTCTCTGTTTTTTGATTTTAAATGTTCCAAATCCTCTAATTTCTACATTTTGTTGCTTTGATAATGCTCTAGCTATTTCATCAAGAACTAAATTTAGAGCTTTTTCTAAGTCCTTTCTTAAAAAATTTGGATAATTATCAGTTAATTGATCAAGTATTTTACTTTTTACAATGCTCAAAACAAATTTTATTTTTCTTTGTTAGTTTTTTTCTTTTTTAAGGCCGAAGGAAGATCGGCAAATGGTAAAGATTTACCCGAATCTACACTGCCATATTTTTTAATTGCAGTTTTATTTTCCTCTTCTTCTAGCATTTTAATGGATAATGATATCTTTCTTTTTTCTATATCACATTCTTGAATCATTACATCCAATCTATCACCTTTGGTAAATCTAGTTACTCTTTGGTCCTGTTTATCAACAGCTATTTGACCTTTTTTAATTAAAAATTTCATATCACAACCGTCCGGAGACACTTTAATTGCATTTTCAGAAATTTCTTTAACTGTTACCGTAATTATATCTTTTTTAGATTTTCCTTTGAAGTATTCTAAAGGATCAGGCATTAACTGTTTTAACCCTAGTCTTATTCTTTCTTTTTCCGAATCTATTTCTAAAATTTTTAGTTTTAAATCTTGGTTTTTACTATAATTTTTAAGATCGTTTTCCGTTTCAGAATAACTTAGATCTTTATAATGTACCAAACCTTCTAGATCATAATCTTTTAAAGAAACAAATAATCCAAAATCTGTTATATTTTTTATTTTACCTGATATTTTTGATCCTACCGGAAATTTATTTTCAAATTCTTTCCAAGGATTTGCAATAGTATCTTTATGAGAAAGAGAAATTCTTCTTTTTTCTAAATTTATTTCTTTAACAATAACTTGAATTTTCTGTGAAATTGTGAACATTTTTTTTGAGGAAACGTTTTTTTTAGAGTGGGAAAGTTCGGATTGATGACATAGACCCTCTAGACCATCCTCTAAAGAAAGAAACAAACCATAATCCATTATTTTTTTTACTTCGGCGGTATAAGTTTCGCCAATTTTAAAATTATTTATATTTTTTTCGAAAGGATCTTGCGTAAGCATTTTCACAGATACTGATATTTTTTTATTTTCAGTATCAATTGTAATTATTTTAAGCTTTTGTTTTTGTCCAATTGTAAACAATTCATCTGGATGTGAAATTCTGCTCCAGCTAATTTCATTTATGTGACACATACAATCAAAACCATCAATATCGAAAAAAACTCCATAAGTAGTTGTTCCTTTGCAGGTACCTTCAACAATATCTCCTACTTTATATTTACTAATAATTTCATCTTTGCTTGCATTTCTCATAGTTTCTAAAATCGCCCTTCTGCTTAAAACAATATTGCCTCTTATCTTGTCACATTTTACTATCATGAAACGTTGAGGTTTTTTCATCAGGTGGTCAATATTCTTTAAGGGCATTAAATCAACTTGAGAACCAGGAAGAAAACACATCGTGCCTTGGACATCAACTATAAAACCACCTTTAATTTTTGAAATAATTTTTCCCTCAACCTCTTCCTTTTTTTCGTATGAATTTTTTAACAGATTCCAAATTTTTAATTTTTTTGCTTTTTCCCTACTAATGATCATTTCACCATTTTTATCTTCTAGTTTTTCGATAACGACTAATATTTTTGATCCTATTTCAATGTTATCTTCTTTAAGCAATTTTAATTCGCTCAATTCTATTACACCTTCACTTTTTCCATTTTTGATATCTACATAAACGACTTTTTCAGTTTTTTTTGTTACTGTACCTTCAACAATTTGCCCTTCTTCAGCTTTAGTTTTGGAAAATTCTGTATTTAGGAGTTTTTCAAATTCTTTAATTTGAGGGAAATTTGTATTTCTATAAACTTTTTCCATATTTTTTTTTCAAAGCAACATAAACAATATGAAATAATCTTGCACTCATTTGTTTAATGTTTATTTTTGAGGTGTCCACTATTACTGCACCTTTTGCCGGTCGTAAAGGGCTAATTTTTCTTTTTGTATCTTCTAAATCTCTTAATTTAAGCGCATTTTTTACCTGTTTAAAGGTAATTTTTTTATTATTTTTTTTATATTCTAAAAATCTTCTTTTTGCCTTTGTATTTAAAGAACATTTGAAAAATAATTTTAAGTCAGATTTTGCTCCAGGAAGTATAACTGTTCCTATATCTCTTCCTTCCAAAATACATTTTCCTGATTTTGCAAAGTTTTCTTGAAAAGATCTAAGTAGATCACGAACAAATTTAATCTTAGCTATTGTTGAAGTATATTCAGTAACTTCTGGATTATAAAGATTTTTATTTTTTAATTTTTTATTAGTAATTTTTTTCACAATTTTTTTAAGAAAAATTTTTTTATTTCTAAATTTATTTTTTTTAAGTAATTTATATGCGCAATATCTATATAAAAGACCTGAAGAAAGTAATTCAAGGCCAAATTTTTTTGCAATTAATCTGCTACCTGTTGTTTTTCCACTGCCTGCGCCACCATCAGCAGAAATAACAATTTTAATTTTTTTTTTTAGTTTCATACTTAGCACCTATTTTTTTCATTATTTTTAAAAAATTTGGAAAGCTAGTGGATATAGAATGGCAATCAGAAATAGTTATTTCACCTCCAAAGATTTGTCCAATACAAAAAGCCGACATAGCGATTCTATGATCAAACATTGTATTAATGTAATGAGATTTATTTAGTGATAAATTTGGATTTCCATAAATTTTGATTGTATCTTTTTTTAGCACTGTTTTAATTCCTATTTGATTTAAAATTTTGTTCATTAAATTTAAACGTGGGCTTTCTTTTTTGTTTAATTCAGTTAAACCTGAAAAGGTTGCAATTCCAATTGAACCAGCAGCCAAAACCAATAAAACAGGAAATTCATCAATAGTGCTTGGAACCAAATATTTGGGACAATTAATATTTTTTAGTTTACTACTTGCTACGATAATATCTCCCGTTTTTTCACCGGATATCTTTTTTTGATTAATAATTTTAATTTTTGCATTCATTTTTTTAAGAATTTTAATAAATCCAATTCTAGTATTATTAAGACTTACATTTTTGATTTTTATTTTTGATTTTTTATTTAACAAAGTGATGGCTATAATAAACGCAGCAGAGGATATATCACCGGGCACAGATAAGTTAAACGCCCGAAAATCCGTAAGTCCTTTTATGGAAATTAAATTATATTTTTTATTTTTTTTTATTTTTAAATTTAATCCAGCATGTTTTAACATGTTTTCAGTGTGATCCCTTGATTTTTTAAATTCTCTAATTTTTGTAATTCCAGGAGTATTTAAAGATGCCAATATAATTGAACTTTTTACTTGAGCAGATCCAATTTTTTCATCATACTCAATAGGAATTGTAATCTCAGCCCCTTGTACAGTCAGTGGAAGTGTTGTTTGATTTTTTGGAAAAAATTCCATTCCAAATTTTTTTAGTGGATTTATTATTCTTGTCATCGGTCTTTTATTAAGTGAATAATCTCCAAATAATTTAAATTTATTAGGATAAGGTGCAAGCAGTCCAATTAATAATCTGACTAAAGTAGCTGAATTCCCACAATTAACTTTTAAATTTTTTTTTACATGAAATGAGCCTAATCCATTTCCATAAACAAAATATTTATTGTTTTTTTTTACGATTTTTACCCCAAGTTTTTTTAGGGCATTTATTGTGTGTAGCACATCCTCTGATTCTAAAATACCATTGGCTTTAGATATACCAAAAGCCTGACTTGCTAATAAAAAGAATCTATGACTAATTGATTTATCTCCATCAACATATAAACTTTTTTTAAAACTCTTAATTTTTTTTTTAATAACAATTGAATATATTTTCATGAAAATTTATTTTAAATACTAAAATTTTCGCCAAAATATAATTGTCTGGCTTTGGGATCATTTATTATTTTTCTTGGATTTCCCGAAATAATTACTTCTCCATTAGATATTATTATACACCTATCTGAAACATTCATTAAATCTTTTGCATTATGGTCAGTAACTATTACTGATATTAATTTTTTTTGTAAACTTACAATTATTTTTTTTATCATATCTATAGTAATTAAATCTAATGCCGCAAAAGGTTCGTCCATTAAAAGTATTTGTGGATTGCTTACAAGGGCCATTGAAATACAGAGTCGTTTTTTTTCACCTCCTGATAAATTTATTGCTTTAATATTTTTTAAATATTCTAAATTAAAATCAGATAACAGTTCTTGTATTTTATTTTCTTGTAAAGATTTTTCTTTAATTTTAACTTCTGCAATAGCTCTAATATTTTCTTCACATGTTAATCCTAAAAAAACTGCTGAGTTTTGAGGAATATATCCTATTCTAAATTTTGTTGCTCTTTCATGAATTGGAAGATTGTTTATTTTTATATTATTTACAAAAATATTTCCTTCATTTATTCTACATATTCCCATTATTGAATTAAAAATAGTTGTTTTTCCACATCCGTTTGGTCCTAGTACACCAAAAATTTCCGATTTATGTAATTCAAAATTAATTTTTTTTAAAACCAATCTATGTCCATAAGATTTTGAAATTCCACTTATTTTTAAAACTGGTTTAGATTTTTTAAACTTTAATATTCTAAAACTTTTTCTAGATTCCATATTAATTTCTAAGATTTGCTTTTACTTTACTCATTTTATCATACATATAAACATTAACTTTATGATTTAATAAATTTATATCTACCTTATCCGCCGTAAGAAATTTATTATATCCTTTATATTTAACATTATTATAAATAGTAATTAAGTTTTTATCAAAAATAAAATCTAAATTATTTGAAGTTATTTTATTTTCATCTTCAACAACATGAACATTACCAACAAATTCTGTGTTGTAATTAATAGTATTGTAAATGGCTTTATCCGCAAAAATTTCTATTACTCTTCCATCTAATAAAAAAATTCTTGCAACTACAACCTCCATAAAATTTAAATCCTCTTTATCTTCAAATATTTTTGTGATTTTTGAATTTATGTTAAAAATATTGCCTTTATGATCAATATTTTTATAACTTAAATCACTAATTATGTTAGAAG
>CAJVZX010000026.1 GCA_913020625.1 uncultured Pelagibacterales bacterium | reverse complement strand
GTCATCAAAATTTTTTGGAATCTTACCGTTATGTTTTTCAATTAATTGCATTGATAATAAATAGACACTTTTAGCTTTGTTTCTAAAAAGACCTATGCTTTTAATTAGTTTTTCTATTTTTTTTCTTCCTAATTTAACAAAATGTTCTGGTTTATTGTATTTTGGATAAATTTTCTTTGTTACATTATTAACATTAACATCCGTACATTGTGCAGAAAGAACAACCGAGATTAAAAGAGTAAATTTGTTTTGATATTTAAGATCACTTCTAGGGTTCTTTATTACTTTACTTAAATTCTTAAAAAGAGAATTTATTTCCCCTGTTTTCATTTAAAATTCAGGACGTTTCTCATTGAATAAAGTCCAGGTTTTTTACTCATTAACCATTTTGCTGCAGTTAATGCACCTTCTGAATAAAGAGCTCTGTCAAATGCTTCATGATCTAAAGTGATAGTTTCTTTTCCGCTTGAAAAGAAAACTTTATGATTTCCTACAATTTCACCTTTTCTAATCGAATTAAAATTAATCTTTTTGCTGTAAGGGAAAGTCTTTTTATTTAAATACTTTTTCCCCATTAATTTATAAAAATCTTTGTTTTTTCCTGTTGCGATACCCCTTCCAAGCATCAGAGCAGTTCCTGATGGATGATCTTTTTTGTGTTTATGGTGAACTTCAAAAACTTTGCTTAAAAAGTTGTCCTCAAGTGATTTTGAAGCTATTTCGGTTAAATACATTAACAAGTTTATTCCCAAACTCATATTACCAGCTTTAAGAATTGGTATCTTTTTAGAATATTTTTTAATTAAATTTTCTTCCTTTTTAGAAAAACCTGTGGTTCCAATTACTACTCTTTTTTTTAACTTGGAAGCAATTTTAAGAACTTCCAAAGTGCATTTTGGGATTGTGAAATCTATAATTATATTTGTATTTTTGAAAGCAGACTCAGAGTTTAATTGTGGCTTTAAACCAGATATTTTTTTGTTAATTACTCTGTTTTCTGTAACTGAAACTAATTTAAAATTTTTTGCAATTTTAGATGATTTAATTACTTGTTGTCCCATTCTTCCTAAACAGCCAGTAATTGATAAGTTAATTTTTTTCATTTAATTTTTCCAAAAATTTTTTGCTTTTTCAAAAAACTTCTTAATTGTAGGGTTTGATTTATTATTTTCAAGTATTCTAAATTTTTCTAATAATTCTTTTTGTTCTGAAGTAAGAGAAATAGGCA
The DNA here is from genome assembly GCA_913020625.1 of uncultured Pelagibacterales bacterium. Taxonomy (GTDB): domain Bacteria; phylum Pseudomonadota; class Alphaproteobacteria; order Pelagibacterales; family Pelagibacteraceae; genus CAJVZX01. The sequence continues at coordinate 8,266 of CAJVZX010000026.1, read as the reverse complement.
CTTCCGTGATAATTTGAATATATAAATCTCCATAGCCACTGCCTCTCATAAGTGGCATTCCTTTCCCTTTAAGCCTGAATCGTTTACCTGATTGTGTGCCAGATGGGATTTTAACTTTTGCTTTTCCTCCATCAATAGTGGGAACTTCTAAAGTTGTTCCAAGTGTTGCGTCAGTAACAGATATAGGGAATTCATAGAAAAGATTTTCCTCAGATCTTTTAAATATTTCATGAGAATTAATATTTATGAATAAATATAAATCTCCACTTCCTCCTCCTTTTACTCCAGCTTCTCCTTTTCCTGACAATCTAATTCTTGTTCCGTCATCTACGCCTTTTGGAATTGTAACTGATAATTTTTTGTTTGTTTGTTTTTTCCCCGAGCCTCCACAACTTCTGCAAGGATTTTTAATTTCTTCTCCACTTCCAGCACATTGAGGACATGTTTGTTGAATAGTAAAAAAACCCTGATTTGATCTTACTTTACCATGTCCTCCACATGTAGAACATGATTCGGCACTAGAGCCTGGGGCAGATCCTTGTCCTTTACAAGTTCCACACTTTTCAGACGATGAAAAACTAATATTTTCTTTTTTTCCAGTATAGGCATCTTCAAGATTTATTGAAACATCATATCTTAAATCTGAACCTCTAAGATTTGAAGATCTTCTCCTTCGTCCTCCAGCACTACCTCCAAAATCACTAAAAAAGTCTTCAAAAATATCTGAGAAAGAAGTTGAAAAATCAAAATTTTCAAATCCACTATGACCACCCGCACCCTCAAATGCTGCATGTCCAAAATTATCATAGTTTTGTTTTCGTTCCTTGTCCGAAAGAATGTGATAAGCAGCACTTGCTTCTTTAAATTTTTCTTCTGAGGATTTATCACCTTTATTTTTGTCTGGATGATATTTTAAGGCTAATTTTCTATAAGCTTGTTTTATTTCTTGTGGGGATGAAGAATTATTTACTCCCAAGACCTCGTAAAAATCTCTTTTTGCCATATATAAACTTTAGACACTTGATTGTTGGTCTTAGGCACTTTTTTCTTTATTTTCGTCTTTTACTTCTTCAAAATCTGCGTCAACAACATTGTCATCTTTTTTTTCATTATTATTATCTTTTTTTTTATCTTCAGGTTTAGGACTAGCAGCTGCAGCTTGCTGATCCTTATATATTGCTTCACCCAATTTCATTGAAGATTGAATTAAATTTTGAGTTTTTTTCTTTATATCTTCTATATCGGTACCTTTTAAGGCATTTCTTAAATCCGCAGAAGCTGTTTCAATCGCTTTTTTATCGGCTTCCGCTACTTTACTTCCATGTTCTTTTACATTTTTTTCAGTAGTGTGAAGAATTGTGTCTGCTTGATTTCTAGCATCTACAGCTTCTCTTTTTTTCTTATCAGCATCTTTATTGGCCTCTGCTTCTTTTACCATTTTATTAATATCTTCATCACTTAAACCACCAGAAGCTTGTATCTGAATTTTTTGTTCTTTGCCTGTACCTTTATCTTTTGCAGAAACATTAACTATTCCATTTGCATCTATATCAAAAGTTACTTCTATTTGAGGCATACCTCTTGGGGCTGGTGCTATTCCAAGTAATTCAAAATTTCCCAAAAGCTTATTATCGGTTGCCATTTCTCTTTCACCTTGAAGAACTTTAATATTTACAGCTGGTTGATTATCTTCTGCAGTTGAAAACACCTGGCTTTTTTTTGTAGGAATGGTTGTATTTTTTTCAATAAGTTTAGTTGATACTCCACCTAAAGTTTCAATTCCTAGCGAAAGAGGAGTTACATCTAGTAACAGTACATCTTTAACATCGCCCTGTAATACACCTGCCTGAATAGCAGCACCCATAGCTACCACTTCATCAGGATTAACACTTTTATTTGGTTCTTTACCAAAGAAATTTTTTACTTCTTCTATTACTTTTGGCATTCTAGTCATACCACCCACAAGTATTACTTCAGCAATTTCTCCTGCCGATAATCCAGCATCTTTTAGAGCAGTTTTGCATGGTGGTAATGTTTTTTTAATTAAATCTTCAACTAAAGCTTCCAATTTAGCTCTCGTAAATTTTAAACTTATGTGTTTTGGTCCAGTTTTGTCAGCAGTAATAAAAGGTAAATTTACTTCTGTTTGTTCTGCAGAAGATAATTCAATTTTTGCTTTTTCAGCTGCTTCTTTAAGTCTTTGGAGTGCTAATTTGTCAGTTCTTAAATCAATACCATTTTCTTTTTTGAATTCATTTACTAAATAATCTACTATTGTATTATCAAAATCCTCTCCACCTAAAAATGTATCACCATTAGTAGATTTAACTTCAAATACGCCGTCTCCAAGTTCGAGTATTGAAATATCAAAAGTCCCACCACCTAAGTCATAAACTGCAATTTTTTTATTTATTTTTTTTTTGTCTAAACCATATGCTAATGCTGCTGCAGTTGGTTCATTAATAATTCTTAAAACTTCAAGACCTGCAATTTTTCCTGCATCTTTTGTAGCTTGTCTTTGTGAGTCATTAAAATAAGCAGGAACAGTGATAACCGCTTTTGTTACTTCTTGACCTAAATATTTTTCAGCTGTTTCTTTCATTTTTTGTAAAACAAAAGCCGAAATCTGAGATGGTGAATATTTTTTATTTCTTGCCTCTATCCAGGCATCATTATTGTCTGCCTTAATAATTTTAAAAGGGACGGTTTGAATATCTTTTTTTACCGATTCATCATCAAAATTTCTTCCAATTAATCTTTTAATTGCAAATAATGTATTTTCTGGATTTGTAACAGCTTGTCTTTTTGCTGGTTGTCCAACTAATTTTTCTTCTGTTTCAGTAAATGCTACTACAGAAGGAGTAGTTCTCGCGCCTTCTGCATTTTCTAATACTTTAGCCTGTGTACCTTCCATGATAGCCACACAAGAGTTTGTTGTACCTAAATCTATTCCTATTACTTTGCTCATAATTCAATTTCCTATGGTTTATATAAGTGTTATTTCTTTGTCTGCAAGTACAGACAATTAAGTTTTATATTAATTTTTTTCGCTATTTTCCTCATTTTTTTTGTTATCTTTTAATTCATTTTTGGTTGAATTTTTATCGTCTTTTTTTTCATTATCATTTTTTTTTTTTGTAACACCTACCAATGAAGGTCTCAGTAAACGACCTTTCATAGTAAATCCCTTTTGAATTTCTTGCACAATAATACCTGGTTCTTTATTTTCATCTTCAATTTCAAGCATAGCCTGATGATAGTTAGGATCAAATTTCTTATTTAAACAATTTATTAATTCTATTCCATTTCTTTTAAAAATTGATATTAAGTCTTTTTGTACAACATCAAAAGTTTCTAAAATTTTTGATAATTCATTATTTTTTTTAAAAATTTCATTATTAGAAATAGATATTTTTGCACGATCTAAGTTGTCTATTAATAATAAACTTTCTCTAGCAAAAGCAAATCCGCCAAAATCAAAAGCATCTTCTTTTTCTTTTTCAAATCTTCTTCTTTGATTTTCCATTTCAGCCAATGATCTAACTAATTTTTCTTCTAAATCTTTAATTTTTTCGTCTTTGGTTAGATTTTTATCTTCAGGTTTTTGTTTTTCTTTATTTATTGATTTATCAATTTCTTCATTTATTGAAGTATTGTTTGTTTTTTCTTGTTCTGAGTTATTTTTTATTTCATCCTTCATATCGGTGTTATATGGTAAATAAATTTTAAAATTCCACTAAAATATGAAAAAAATTAAAAAAATTATTATTGGCACTCATAATCAGGGAAAATTTAAGGAAATCAGCAATTTATTGCCCTCATATATAAAAAAAATATCACCAAAAGAACTGAATTTATCAAGTCCTGAAGAAACAGGCTCTTCATTTAGAGAAAATTCAAAATTAAAAGCTCAATTTTTTTCTGAAAAATCTAATCTGATTTGTATATCTGATGATTCTGGATTAGAAATTGATCTTTTATCAGGAGCACCGGGAATACATTCCTCAAGATGGGCCGGATCCAATAATGATTTTAATTTAGCTATGGATAAAGTATTTGTAGAATTAACAAAAAAGGATCCCAATTGGATAAAAAGAAAAGAAATTACAGCAAGATTTATATGTTGCCTCACAGTTTATTGGCCCAAAGGAAAATTAATTATGAGTGAGGGCATTATTGATGGTAATATTTCAAGTACTAAACGAGGAACAAATGGATTTGGTTATGATCCAATTTTTTTACCAAAAAATTACGAACAAACTTTTGGTGAAATGGAAAAAAAACTAAAATATAAAATTGATCATAGAGCAAAAGCCTATTTAAAAATTGGTAAAATTTTTAATTAATTTTTTTAAATTTTCCATTAAAAACCTGATAAATTTCTAATTGATAATTAATTGAATTTTTTTCAATTTCAAAAATACCCAAACTACCACTGAACCTAGCTTTCCGAAGAAATTGTTTTCTATTTATTTCATAATTATTTTTTTTAAACAGATGGTAAATAAGTCCTAAAATGTCATATGAAATTACAGATATTTCAACGGGAAATGTATTAAAATTTATAAAGTATGTTTCTTTAAATTTATTATAATTTTTATTATTTATTGATGGAAAGTAAATATAATTTGTAGAATTTTCTTTAAATAATGTTTCATCAAACCATTGATTTAAAGCAATAAATTTAATTTCAGCATGACTAACATCACTATATAAAAAAGATGTTACAACGCTCATTAAATTTTGATCAAAATCAGCAATAATTACAGAATCAAAATTTACTCCACCAAGTGTATCTTTTTTTTTCAATCTTTTAAGTTCTTGTTTGTGAACTATTAAATCTGAACTTTCTAAGATTTTAATTCTTCTGTTTAAATCATCTTTTCTTTGTTTGTATTTGGTAATTTGTTCAATTTGCTTTGTTAATTTTCCTGGATCTGTATCATATGAATAAATTTTAAAAAATTTATATTTAATTTTAGCTAAAGAATTTCTTATCTCTTCTTCATGTTCAGATCTTGGAATTAATACAATTGTCTTTGATAAATTTTCTTGTTTAAGAAATGATACAATAGTTGATAATTGAGAACTAGCATTAATACCAACGCTAATTACGTTTGAAGGTAAATTCGTAATTTTATTTGTTAATGATAAAAAAATTAAATTTTCTATCTCTTCAAGATAAATCAAATTTTCATAAAAAATTGGACCAATGATAATTGAAACTCCTAATGATTGAAGTTCTTTTGCTGCAGTGAGAGTATTTTCAGCATTTCCTTTATTATCTTTTGGATAAATTTCAATTTTTTTATTTTTAAGTCTATTTAAACCTATTCTTAATGAGTTGAGTACTGATTTTCCAATTTCTTCATATTGACCAGAAAGAGGAACAATTAATCCTATTTTTAAAGTTTCATTATTAGATATCTCGGCTTTAACATTTGAATTAATATTACCTATAAATAATACTATAAAACAAAAAAAACCTAATATTAATTTCATACAAGTAAATTTTATTATATTAATTTAATATGTCATCTTTATTTAAAAAAGAATTTAAAGCACAAGATATTAAATCAGGATTATATATTGTTTCAACTCCTATTGGTAATTTAGAAGATATTACAATAAGAGCCATAAATATTTTAAAAAAATCCAATTATATTTTATGTGAAGATACTAGAGTTTCTTCAACTTTATTAAGAAAATATAATATTAATTCCAATTTGATATCTAATCATAAATTTAATGAGAAAAATAATCTAGAAAGGTTTATGAATTATTTAAAAAAAGATTTAATTGTTTCAATGATTTCTGATGCTGGCACACCCGTGATATCAGACCCTGGACAATTGTTAATTAAAGAATGTATCAAAAATAAAATTAAAATTTTCCCAATACCAGGACCTTCTGCAGTTACTTCTGCTATGTCAATAAGTGGATTTAATGATAAATACTTATTTTTTGGTTTTTTGCCAAATTCTGAAGGGCAAATAGAAAAGGAATTAGAAAAATTAAGACAATTTCCTTATACAATTATTTTTTTTATCTCTCCACAAAAAATTAACAAAGTATTAAAATATTTTAAAAGATTTTTTCACAATAGAAATATTTTAATTGCCAGAGAGATGACAAAAATTTATGAAGAATATATTCGTGAAAATATAGAAACTCTTAAACTTTTTGACAATAAACCTAAGGGAGAATTAACCGTAGTTGTATCAAATATTTTTGAGAGTAAGAAAAAATTAAAAGTTCTCAGTCAATCAATAAAAAAAGAAATAATTAATATGCTTAAGAGATATAGTAGTAAGGATGTAGCTTCTTTTATGTCAAGGAAAGAAGATATTTCAAAAAAAATAGTTTATGATTATTGTCTAAAACAAAAAAAATGAAAAAATTTTTATTATTCATATTTATTTTATTTTTTTTACATGGATGTGTTGGAACAGCTTCAAAAGGTGTTTTTGGTACAGGCGTTAGTATTGCTTTTGATCCCAGAACAGTTGGAACTCAAATTGATGATTCTATTATGCAGAAAAACTTAGTTGCAAGATTAACATTAACAGATAAAAAATATTTACTAACCATAGGGATTAAAGTGATTGATGGAAGATTTTTTTTAACTGGAAAAGTTGATAATCCAGAAGAAAAATTACAAATTACAAAAATGGCCTGGGAGACTAAAGGAACTCGATCCGTTAGGAATGATATAAAAATAAAAGAAAAATTTAATTTTAAAGCTTCAGCAAAAGATTTGTTAATAACTTCTCAACTAAGAACAGCAATTATTTTTAATAAAAAAATCAAATCTGCAAACTATAGCATCGACACTTACAAGAAAAAGATTTACGTTTATGGTATAGCAATAACCCAAGATGAAAGAAGAGAAGTAATTAATGAAGCTAAACAAATTTTAGATGTTGAAGATGTTATTGCTAGCATTCTTTTAATTGAAGATCTTAGCAGGCAAAAAAATTAGTTTTTTTTCTTATAATCAATTACTTCAGCAGAGTAAGCAGCCACAGATGCTAAATTTAATATATCAGATGTTGATGATCTTAAAGGTGCAATTTCTATGGGTGAGTTTAATCCAACCAAAAATGGGCCAATAATTTTTGCATTTCCCAAAGTTTTCATTAATTTTATTGAGATTGCAGCGCTATGTATTGCTGGCATGATTAAAACGTTGGCATCACCTACAATTTTTGAAAATGGATAAAGTTCTTTATATTTTTCATTCAAAGCCACATCTGGCTGCATTTCTCCATCAAATTTAAAATCAACTGATTTGTTTTGTAATATTTCAACAGCATCTCTTACATGCTTTGTTCTTTCGGTTTTTGGTATCCCAAAAGTAGAGTGAGATAAAAAAGCAATTTTAGGATCAAAACCAAATAATTTAGCTACTCTTGCAGAAGATATTGCTATTTTTGCAAGTTGTTCAGCACTTGGAAATTCGTGAACAGTTGTGTCTGCAATAAATACGGTTCTACCCTTACTAACCACCATATTTAGGCCAAAAAGTATTTCATCTGGTCTAGCATCTACTACACTTCTAATTTTATCTAAGGTTTCAGAATAACGTCTGGTATTACCGGTCACCATTGCATCTGCATCGCCACAAGCAATCATACAAGCTCCCCAAATAACTCTGTCGTTTCTTATTAATCTGTCACAATCTCTTTCTAAAAGTCCTTCGCGTTTACATCTGTTATAGAGAAACTGAGTATATTTTTCTCTTTTAACTTTGTCTGTCGAGTTTGTTATTTTTAATTCATAATTTTCATCCAAGCCGATTTCGTGCATTCTTTCCTTTGCTCGTTCTTCTTTTGCTACCAAAATTGGAATTCCTAATTTGCTGTTTTTAAAAGCAACAGCTGCCTTTAATGTATTTTCATCTTCTCCTTCAGCAAAAATAACTCTTTTTTGATTTTTTTTAATCAGAGAATTAATACCCTGCATTATAGATACTGAAGGATCGAGTCTTTGTTTTAATTGATCTTTGTAAGCTTCAAAATCCTTAATTTCTTTTCTTGCAACTCCACTTTTCACTGCAGCTTGTGCTACTGCTACTGGTATTACGCTAATTAATCTTGGATCAAAAGTTGATGGAATAATATATTTTTTCCCATAGTGTGGTCTTTCTCCTCCCATGGCAGCAACTACTTCGTCGGGAACATCCTCTTTTGCAAGTGATGCAATTGCATAAGCTGCTGCAACTTTCATTTCTTCATTGATTGTTTTTGCTCTTACGTCTAAGGCT
>CAJVZX010000025.1 GCA_913020625.1 uncultured Pelagibacterales bacterium | reverse complement strand
ATATTTTAATAATACAAAATTTAAGAGATTTTTTAAGGTAGTTTTGCCAGCGGTTCCTGTTATGCCAATAATTTTAGAATTGGAAAAATTTCTTGTATTATAACCAATGCTTTTAAGAATATTATGTGTATTTGAAACTTTTATCTGCTTATTTTGATTAATAAATTTTAATTTTCTACTCACAATAGCTTTTACAGCACCTTTTTTTAAAGCATTTTTTACATAATCATGTCCATCTTTATTTTTTCCTTTTATTGCAACAAATAAACTATTTTTTTTTATTTTTTGAGAATCAATCGATAGTTCCTTAAAAGGAAATTTTTTTAAATTTTTAATTTTAAGAGAATTTTTTAAAATATTAAATTTCCAATTATAATTCTTAAATAATTTTTTATTTTTTTTAATACTTTTTTTAATGATATCTTTATCTGAAAATTTAATTTGATATTTACCGAAATCTTGAAATTTTTCATGACCTTTTCCTGCTACAATTAAAATCTCATTCTGTTCTAATTCTTTAACTGCTGTTTCTATAGCTTTTTTTCTACTTGGTATTTCCATAAATAATTTTTTATTATTACCTATTATAGCTTTTCTAATTTTGGCTGGATTTTCTATTCTAGGATTATCATCTGTTACAAAAATTTTTCTGCAATATTTTTTTGCGATCTTGCCCATTAATGATCTTTTTTTTACATCCCTTTCACCTCCACAACCAAATACAATTAATATTTTTCTATTAAAATGTTTTTTAATAGTTTTTAATGCTTGTTCTAGAGCATGAGGTGTATGAGCATAATCTAAAATAATTTTGGAATTATTTTTTTGGGATCCAATGTGTTCTAAACGACCATCAACGGGTTTTAATTTTTTGACAACATTAATAATATTATCAATTTTAACACCAACTGAAATTGCAGCTAAAATTGACATTAATAAATTTTTAAATTGCAAATAACCTATAAGAGGAATTTTAAATTCGTATATTTTTGAATTATAAGATATTTTTACCAATTGTCCTTTTTCTAAATAATAATGATCTAAAATTTTGATATGGGAATTTTTTGAACCAATTGTTTTTAATTTTAATTTTTTTGATAAAGAAATCCTTTTTAATTTCTTATATTCAATATTGTTAATATCCGTAATTACATGGGAATTTCTGGGTAGAATTTTTTTAAATAAATACATTTTTGAATTAAGATAACTGTTCATATTGTGATGGTAATCAAGATGGTCATGGCTTAAATTTGTAAATATGCCTGTAATAAATTTTATGTTATCTAAACGATTTTGATCTAATCCATGACTTGATGCTTCTATAATGACATGGTTAATCTTATATTTTTCTAGAAGACTTAAATGCTTGTGTAAAAATATTGGATCCATGGAGGTTAATAAAGTTTTTTTTTTTATTTTATTTGAATCAATCCCTAAGGTACCTATGGAAGCTGATGGAATTTTATTTAAATTCAGTATTTGATTAAAAAAACTAGCAACGGACGTTTTCCCATTTGTGCCTGTAACCGCAATGATGTTTTTAGGTGACTTTTTATAAAAATTTGAACAAGCCTCAGATAAACATAATCTTGAATTTTTTACGTAAATTAATGGAACACTTAGATTAGATTTATTTATTTTTTCATCTGTAATAATTGATGCAGCACCCTTTGCTATAGCTTTTTTTATATATTTTTTTCCAGAAGTTTTATTTCCTTTAATTGCAAAAAAAATATCATGCTTCTTAATTTTTCTTGTATCAAAACAAATTCCTTTAAATTTAATTTTTGGATACTTCTTTCCTGCTGATTTTAAAATTTGATTTAAATACATTTAAAAATTTATCGAAGCTTGTAAATTATTTATGGCTAAAATAGGTCCAATTTTTTCTATAATTTTGCCTGCAACTACTACAGAATTCCACCCTGCGGTATTATATTCATATCCCGATCCCTTGTAATTGTTTTGAAATTTAAATGTATACACATACTCTGTAGCTGCCTGTGGTTCATCTAATAAAACTACAAGTATATGCTTAGGATCATTAGATGGAAAAAAAGAAACAAAAGTATTTATTTGTTTTTCTGAATTATATTTTTCTGCTGTTCCTGTTTTCCCCGCAACATCATATCCGGGTATTTCTGCAAAATTTGCTGTTCCTTCTTCTTTAGATACAACTTGCCTTAAAATATTTTTGATATAATTACTTGTTTTTTTAGAAATTATTTGCTCTTTTTTTTCATTTATAAATTTATTATTTATTAATGTTGGATTTATTTTATACCCTCCATTAACTAAGACGGCATAGGCTTTTCCCAATTGCAATGGTGTAGTTGTAATCCCATGACCATAAGAAGCAGTTTCTAAAGTACAATTCTCCCACTTAATTGGCAATGGTGTTCCCACTTCTTCTAATTCAAAATTAATTCTATCAAATAATTCCAGTGTTTTATAAAAATTTTTTAATTTTTCAGAACCAACCATTTGGGCTATTTTGATTGCACCAATATTTGAAGATCTAATCAGAATTTGCTCTGCACTTAAATTTTTGGGAATTTTATTGTTGTATTCACTTATTAATTTTCCTCCACAAATAATTTTTTTAGGAAGGTTTGTAAAAATCGTATTTGGTTTTATTTTTTCTGTTTCTAACCCTGCGGCAATTGTAAATGTCTTAAAAACCGAACCAAGTTCATAGACGCCTTTGGTAATTTTATTTAAATAAATTGGATCATCTATTTTACTTCTTGTATTTAAATCAAAGTCAGGCAAAGAAACTAGCGACAATACTTCACCATTCTCTGCGTTCATTAATAAAGCCGCACTTCCAATAGAGTTAAAGATTTCATTTGCTTTTAATAATTCTTCTCTAATTAAAAATTGTAAATTAGAATCAAGTGTGAGAGATAATGGATTATTAGAACTTTTTAAATAATCATTAAATTTTTTCTCAATGCCAGAAATTCCTAAATTTTTATCATCTGTTTGACCAATAACATGACTAAATAATGCTTTGTGAGGATAGATTCTTCCTGGTCTTGGATCTAAGCTAATTGATTTATCGCCCAATAACCATAATTTATTTTTTTCAATATTTTTTATTTTTCGCTTAATATAAAAATATTTTTCATCATTCATTTTTTTTCTAATGTCCCTGATATCTAATGAGGGAAAAATCATCTTTAAATTGATTAAAAGTTTTTTTTTATCTAAAATTAATTCAGGTCTTATGGCAGCATCATAAAAAGTCACTGTTTTTGCTAAAATATTACCGTTTCTGTCTACTATATCCTGTCTAGTTTTTATTGATTTTGTGTAGGAATTATTAACAAAATAATTTTCATTATCTATAGATGCTAAATAAACAATTTTAAGACTATAAATTAACGCAATAATTACAAATACGAAAAACACAAAAGAAACTCGATTAAAAGATACATCAATACCTGAGATAATTGGTTTTTTAATATTTTCTGAATAGTCATAGTCTTGAAAATAAAAATTTTTTTGTCCTGATAGTAGTTCATTTTTTTTTTTCATGATAATATTAGTTACTGTTCGTACTATTCAATTTTGATATATATTTTTTATTCTTTAATTTATGTAAATTAAAATTTTTTATGTTTTCTTTTTTATAATTTACCAAATTTTTGAAGAGATAATTTGAAGATAGAACGCTTAAATATTCAGGTGTTGTTATATATTCATATTCTAATTTTGTTTCGATTAATTCTTTTTCAAGAATTTTAATATCTTGATTTAATATAGCAATTTTCTTTTCTACGAATCTTGTATTATTTTTGATAAATGAAGTAAAAATTAAACAACAAATAAATATAATGAATAAAATAATACTTTTCATAATTTTAAACCAATACTTTCTATATCAAGATAGCTTTGAAATTTATTAATCAAATCTTTAGGAAAAATAAATTTATTACTATTTCTAATTACATATCTTAGTTTAGCTGATCGTGATGGTGGATTAAGAAATATTTCTTTTTTTGAAGCTATGAGAGGTTTTTTTTGAGGACAATGAAATAATCTTTTGTCTTCTTTTACGGATTCAGGAATATATCTTGAAGGATTTTTGTTTTTTTCAGAATAGGTTTTAAAATAATATTTAACTATTTTATCTTCTAAAGAATGAAACGTAACTACTACCAACATACTTCCTATTTTTAATTTTTTAGTTGCATTAATAAGTCCAAAAATTAATTCACTTATTTCGTTATTTACAAAAATTCTTAAAGCTTGAAATGATTTTGTAGCTTCATTAATGCGACCATAGGTTTTTTTTTTCTTAACTTTATTGATAATTTTAACTAAGTCTTGAGTGTCAATTTCTTTTTTTTTTCTTAGATTAATTATTTGAAATGCAATTCTTTTATTATATTTTTCCTCACCAAAATATTTAAGAATAAGTTCAATTTCTTTTTGATCTAATTTATTAATTACTTTGTTAGCTCCAAAATCATTAAATCCCATTCTCATATCTAATGGTCCTTTGGAGTTAAAAGAAAAACCTCTAGATAAATTTTTCATTTGAAACATTGAAAAACCAAGATCTAATATAATTGCGTTAATTGATTTATTTCCCTCAGAAATTTTATCTATTTGACTAAACTTACTATTATAGAATTTGAGTCTTTTATTATATTTTTGAGTTAAGAAATGGGCGTGTAAATTTACCGACCGATCTCTATCCAGCGCTATTACTTTTGTATTTGGGAAATTAAGGATTGCCTTTGTATATCCACCGGCGCCAAAGGTACAATCAATAAATGTGCCACCATGTTGAGGGGTTATAATGCTTAAGATTTTGTCTAGCATCACCGGAAAGTGTTCTAAATTTCCCGATGACATGGTGGCATTCATTGTTTATATTTTTTTTTTCATTCATTAATTTTTTTGTTTCCTTAGAAAGGCTGGAATTTCTAAATCTTCCTCTTCATTTTGATCGTCATCAATAAGTGTATCTGAAAAATCTTGATTTAAAGATTTATTTTCATCTTTAAATGTATCTAAATTTTCATCCTCAGAAAACAGTGCTGGCGTTCTATCTTCAGGTTCATTAACTACATTATTTACAACGAGACTCGGCTCTTCATCTTTTTGCATTTGTTCGGCATTTTCCATATATCCAAGATTTTCAATTGAAATATTTTCCAAAGAACTATCTTTTTCTATTTCTGGATTTAAATTTTCAGTTATTGTTTGTTCGTGTGTATATGTTTCTGGCTCTAATTTTAATGCATTTGCACCTTGAGTGTTATTTGTAGCTGATGTTGTCATTTGCACTGAAGAATTATGATTGCTAGAAAAATCGGAATAACCAAGATTTCTATTTTGAATTCTGTGAACCATATTTATTACTGATTTAGTTTCAGGGGTTTGTCCATCTAAAGCTGTTGCAACTATAGAAACTCTTAATTTGCCATCAAGTGCGGGATCCGTTATTGCTCCTATAATCAATTCACACTCAGGATCTACTTCAGCTCTCACTTTATTAACCGCTTCATCGACTTCGAACAATTTAAGATCTTTACCTCCTGTAATATTAATTAAAAGTCCTTTTGCTCCCTTTAATGAATAATCATCTATTAATGGATTATTAATTGCGAGCTCAGCTGCTTGTTCTGCTCTTTTTTCTCCTTCGGCTTCTCCTGTGCCCATCATCGCTTTGCCCATTCTGCTCATTACAGTTTCAACATCTGCAAAATCTAAATTAATTAGACCTGGTCGAACCATCAAGTCCGTAATACTTTGAACTCCATGTAATAAAACATCATTTGATAATTCAAATGACTCTTCAAAAGTAGTTTGTTCATTTGCAATTTTAAATAGGTTCTGATTTGGTATTACTATATTTGTGTCCACATGTTTTTTTAATTCTTCTAGCCCTAGATTAGCTCTTCTTGTTCTTAAAGGTCCTTCATATAAGAATGGTAAAGTAACAACTCCAACTGTTAAAATATTTAATTCTTTTGCGGCTCTAGCAATTACATGCGCTGCTCCTGTTCCGGTTCCACCACCCATTCCTGCTGTAATAAAAACCATATTGGCACCTTGAACATGATTTATAATTTCATTAAGAGATTCATCGGCTGCCGCTTGACCAATATCTAATTTGGCTCCCGCCCCTAAGCCTTTTGTTAAGTTCATTCCTAATTGAATTTTTGCATGAGCTTTGCTTGATTTTAAATCTTGAGCATCAGTATTGACCGCTATAAATTCTACACCTTGTAATCCAGCGTCAATCATTCCATTGATTGCATTTCCTCCTGCGCCTCCAACTCCTAAAACAATTATTCTAGGATTTAATTCTCTTAACTCTGGTAGTTTTAAATTAATTGTCATTTTCCCTCCTGATTAAATTGTTTTTCCCATTTTAAACTTGACCTATTCAAACTTGCTTTTTTCTTTGCTTGAATTCTAAATTTTTCATAAAGATTTGGCTCCCAAATTTGAAAAGTTTTTCCTTGACCAACAAATAAAACTGAGGATTTTATTTTTGCATGCTTTAAAAGCTTTGAGCTAATTGAAACCCTTCCCTCTGGATCAAATTGTAAATTTACACTTTCTGCTAATACTGAAGTGGCAAATATATCTCTTTTCTCCTCGAATGGATTCAATGCATCTATTGTATCTGATAATTTTTCAATTCTATTTTGCGCACATGCTTCTATTGCATTATAATTAAAAGATGGATAGCAAACTATTCCATTATAACCTAAGCTTGATAGATAAGATCTATAACTAGCTGGCACCGAAACCCTTCCTTTTTTGTCTAGCCTGTTCTCGTAAGTTGATAAAAACATATTCTCCTAATTTACTTTTAAAATTAAAAAACCTTTTTTTATTTATCATCTCCATATAACCCTTATTTGGGAATATATGGGAGCATATGGGAATTCAACTTATACGTCAATACGTATTTTTATGGTATTTTAAGGAAAATTTGGGAATATTTTTATATCCCATAAAAGGATTTTAATTAGATTTTTTCTTATAATTTTCTAAATAATTGAAAAAAAAGAACATTTTTGATCCGAAATTGAATCAATTCATTAATTTTTAAATTTATATTATTAAACTTTTGACTAACTTTTGCCAGATAAACTGTAAGCCGGGTTCTGTCATTTAAACAAGTCATTTCTCTAGGCTAAAAGTCACCTCTCAGCTCGAGCGACCAACCCTTATGACTAACCAAAGATTGTTTTTAGTTTCCGAAGAAACAATGTCATCTCTACTTGGTCTTGCTCTCGGTGGGGTTTTCCATGCGTTTTTTGTTACCAAAAAACCGGTGTGCTCTTACCACACCTTTTCACCCTTGCCTTGATAAGGCGGTATATTTTCTGTGGCACTGTCCCTGGGGTCGCCCCCGCCAGGAGTTACCTGGCACCGTATCTTTGTAGAGCCCGGACTTTCCTCTTCTTTGCAAACAAAGAAGTGACAAGTCATTTATCTGGCAGATCTAAAATAAGGGTAAGCTCAAATAAATTCAATACTTAATTTATTCGCTATAAGCTTATGTTTTTTGCAATAAAAAAACATTCTTTATCTATAATCCCCGAAATTAGCCTGGGCCTAAATCTTCTTTGAAAAGCTTCAATTAATTTCTTTTGATATTTGGATTTTTTAATATTAAATCTAGTTTGAAATCCAATTTTATTTAAAAACTTAAAGAAAATTAATTTTTCTTTTTTTAATATTTTCTTTTTTCTATTCTTCATTAATTTCTTTTGTTTCAAATTATGCCATATGCCAATATTTGACTTTGCTAATATTTTCCAGGGAAATTTTTCCCCAGGATCTTTTTTTCTTAAAGGTGCTATATCTGAATGACCAACAATATTTTTTTTATTTATATTATATTTTTTTATCAATTTTTTTATGAGTTGAATTAATGCTGAAATTTGTTTTTTTCTAAATTTTTTATAACCAAAGTTATGACCAGGATTAACTAATTCAATTCCAATAGAATACTTATTTAAAGATGATAATTTTCCCCATCTAGACTTGCCTGCATGCCAGGCTGTGTAATTGTCTGGAATGATACTTATAATTTGACCTTTTTCATTTATTAGATAATGACAACTAACCTTAGACTTAATATCTGTTAATCGATTTAATGCATCAACCTCAGATTGCATCCCAGTATAGTGTATAACAATGATTTTTATGCCTTTATTGCTTCTTATTTTTGTCTTAAATTTAGGTGAATTTCTCAACAAAACGTTTAAATTATTCATGTTTATTGAATTTACAATTTAAAAATTATTATATACAGGAGTTAAATAAATACTATTAAAATGAAAAAGTTATTTTGCATTATATTAACAGTATCCTTAATGATAAACACTAACGCATTTAGTGGATCTGAGGGTAGCGAAGAGTTAAGTAAATCATCTGGAACAACTACAAGTGATTGCTTTGAAGGAGTAAGCAGGGCATTTTTTTCTTTTAACCAAGGTTTAGATAGAGCTGTTTTTGAACCGTTGGCAAAAGGGTATAGAAAATTACCTAAACCAATCAGAAAAGGTACAGGTAATATGGTTAACAATCTTTCAAATCTTGTAACTATTCCAAATAACTTGTTACAGGGACAGCTACAACAGGCAGGCCTTAACACTCTTCGTTTTACATTAAATACAACAATTGGAATTTTAGGATTCTTTGATCCAGCTAATAGACTTGGACTAAAAGCAGTAGGAAAAGAAGATTATGGACAAACTTTAGGCGCCTGGGGATCCCATAGTGGATGCTACTTTGTGCTTCCTGTCATTGGCCCAACTACAGTAAGAGATTTTACTGGAACAGTTATAAATTTTGTAGGTGGTGATCCTTGGTATAATATTACTGTTAGACAAGATACAAATTTTTTTAGAGATCGTGATTTCTATATTTCAAAAGCAACAAACTCTGTGGACTTCAGAGCAAAAAATATTGAGTCATTTGATAGTCTGGAAAGAAACTCTATAGATTTTTATGCTTCAGTGAAAAGTTTATACTTACAAGATAGAAAAAAGAAAGTAGGTAATTCAGATTCAATTACTGAAACTCAAGATGATAGTGACTGGGAAGAAATAAATAATAATTAAAAAAAATGAAAAATAAATTTATTATTTTCTTAGGTAACTTATATTTAATTTTTTTTTTTTTTTCATCAGTATCTGCAAATAATATTGATCCCAAAGATTTTATCCAAGAAATTGTTGATGATGCAAAAAAAATCTTAATTGCTTCGAACTCCAAAGAATTTAAATCAGAAAAATTAACTGAAATGGCTAAAGAAAAAGTAGATATCATTGGGATCGGTTATTACTCTCTTGGTTCTTACAGAAAAGCATTAAATGATGAGCAAAAAGAAAAATATAATTTACTATTTAAAGATTATTTTTTAAAAAGCTTTACTTCAAGATTATCAGACTATTCAGACCCAAAAATTATTGTACTTTCGTCCGTAAGGAAAAATGAAAATTATACAATTGTTTATAGCTTGTTGCTTGCTACAGATAAAAAACCTGAAGTAAAGATGGATTGGAGAGTTTATACAAAAAATCCACAAAAACTTTTGATAAGAGATGTAATAATTGAAGGTTTAAGTCTTGCAAGAACTCAAAAAGAAGAATTTTCATCTATAATAGAAAATAATTCTGGAGATATAAATGCTCTATTTATCAAATTAAAAGAATTTTCAGAACAATAAAATATTAAAAATTGGTTGGGTTTTTGCTTAAATTAAGATTCAAAGACTAAACTTATTCTTGTTGTTTTTGTTGTCTTTGTTCTTCTTCTTTTTGCCTTTGCTGTTCTTTTTCTTCTTGTTTTTGTTGTTCTTCTTCTTTCAATCTTTGTTCTTCTTGGTCTTGTTCTTGTTGTTTTTGTTCTTCTTCTTTTAATCTTTGTTCTTCTTGTTGTTTTTGTTGTCTTTGTTCTTCTTCTTTTTGCCTTTGCTGTTCTTTT
>CAJVZX010000024.1 GCA_913020625.1 uncultured Pelagibacterales bacterium | reverse complement strand
TTCCATGGAATGTTGTGGGAGCAATGTGGAATATTTTTGCTTTACCTGAAATAGGCTTTTTAGGTCATTCTATAAATGCATTAGGAATAGATTATAATTATACTCAACAACCACTAGCAGCATGGTTTACAACAATTTTAATGGATGTTTGGCACTGGACTTCGTTAGTTGTTTTACTTTCATATGCAGGCTTGTGTGCAATTCCAGATGCTTATTATCAGGCTGCAAAAATAGATGGTGCTAGTCGTTGGTCTATATTTAGGCATATTGAATTACCCAAAATGAATAAAGTTTTAACTATAGCAATTTTGTTAAGATTTATGGATAGCTTTATGATTTATACAGAGCCCTTTGTTTTAACTGGAGGAGGTCCAGGTAATACAACTGCATTTTTATCAATAGACTTAGTTAAAATGGCCCTCGGCCAATTTGATTTAGGACCAGCAGCAGCTATGTCATTAATATATTTTTTTATAGTGCTTTTGATTTGTTGGGTTTTTTATAACCTAATGATGAGACATGAGGAGCAATCATGAGTAAATATAAATGGTTAGTGCCGACAATTTATATAATTTTCTTAATGTTGCCAATTTATTGGTTATTAAATATGTCATTTAAAACTACAACAGAGATAATTAATACTTATTCACTATGGCCACAACAATTTACTCTTGATAATTATAAAAAAATTTTTACAGACAGCACTTGGTACAATGGTTATTTAAATTCCATTTATTATGTTGTAATGAATACTTTAATTTCAGTTTCAGCAGCCTTACCAGCGGCTTATGCATTTTCTAGATATAAATTTTTAGGAGATAAACACTTATTCTTTTGGCTATTAACAAATAGAATGGCTCCACCTGCCATTTTTGCTCTCCCTTTCTTTCAATTTTATTCATCTATCAATCTTTTTGATACACATATTGCAGTTGCTTTATCTCATTGTTTATTTAATATTCCATTAGCTGTTTGGATTCTTGAAGGATTTATATCTGCAGTTCCCAAAGAACTCGATGAGACAGCTTATGTAGATGGTTATTCTTTTTGGAGATTTTTCTTAAAAATTTTCATTCCAACAATAACAGCAGGAATAGGTATTGCTATGTTTTTTTGTTTTATGTTTTCATGGGTCGAATTATTGTTAGCAAAAACTTTAACGGCGGTTGCGGCTAAACCCATAGCTGCTACAATGACAAGAACAGTTAGTACGTCAGGATATGAATTGGGCTTATTAGCTGCTGCAGGTTCCTTAACAATAGTACCAGGGGCTTTTGTAATTTATTTTGTGCGAAATTATATAGCGAAAGGCTTTGCTTTAGGTAGAGTATGATAATTGAACCAACAAATGAGGTATTGTTATTAGGCTGGGAAAGCGTTGCAGAAAATCAAAAAAAAGGTTTTTTAGATTTTGATTTTATCACTTGGATGGCATGGACTTGGCAAACAGCAGCTTTTTTTGTGTTTATTGCGTTATGTTTAATAATAATGATTATATGGGAAAAAAAAGATCCAGGAGGAAATCCCAGAAAAGGAATCTTAGGTCTTGATACAACAAGAGGTGATAGATTATTTATATCATTGTTAAGCAGTGCCTTTATACATCTGGCTTGGTTAGGTATTATTGGTGCTTTACTTTGGATTGGGACAATCATTTCTTTTTTATTTGCAATTGTTGTATTTAGATATTTTTAAATGAATAAAATTTTAGTTTTAGGTGCTGGAGCAATGGGTTCGGCTTTTACGGTACCATGTATAGATAATAATAACGATGTAGTATTAGCTGGCACTCATCTAGAAAATGAAGCTATTGATCAAATTAATAAAACAAATAATTTTCAAAGGATTATTAATTGTCAATTACCGAAAAAATTAAAAGTTGTAAAATTTGATACTTTTTTAGAAGAATTAAAGAAAAAACCAGATTTAATAGTTGTTGGTGTAAATTCTAAAGGTATTGAGTGGGCTGGTAAAGAAATTGCAAAAAATTATAATTCAAATACTCCTATTCTTTTACTTACTAAAGGTCTTACAATTATTGACAATAAATTTGAAACATTAGCTAAAAAATTTAAAATTGTTCTTGAAAACAATGGAGTTAAGGACAGCAACATTTCAGCGGTAGGTGGTCCTTGTTTAGCTGCGGGTTTAGCTAGTAGAATAAAAAGTAGTGTAGTATTGGCCAATTCTGATTTAGGCGTTGTTAAATCTATAGGAAAAATGATTTCAACTAATTACTATTCAACGGAATATTCGGAAGATTTACTCGGTGTAGAGGTTTGTGCGGCAATAAAAAATTTATATTCAATGATAATAGGTGCTTCGGAAGGACTTTGCAGTGCAGATGCAACTAAGGATATTAAAAATAAGAATTATTTGAATACTGCAGCTTCGTTAATGTATAAATCAATTTCAGAAATGGTCTATTTCACAAAGGCGCTTAAAGGAAAGGAAGAAACAGTTTATGGCCTAGCAGGTTTGGGAGATTTATATGTTAGCTCAGCAGGAGGAAGGAATAGCAAAATGGGTAAATATTTGGGTGAAGGACATTTATATTCTAAAGCAAAAAAACAATTTATGCAAAATGATACAATAGAAGGCGCGGAACTTGCTTTAGAAATAGGGTCAAAAATAATAAAAGAATTTAATAAAAAAGATTTACCATTGATGATTGATTTATTGGACTCGATTATTAATGATAAAAAATTTAAAATAAATTGGTAATGGGGGAAAAAAAAGATTCTTTTGAAAATTGGGGATATCCAAACACAGTTTGGTTTGGTAATGGTAGGATTGCTGATTTACCTAAAGCTTGCAAAATATTAAATGTAAAAAAACCATTATTAGTCACAGATAAAGATTTAGCAAAAACAAACATGGTTTTAAACGCTATAGAGACAAATAAAAAAAATTCTTTACCAACTGAAATTTTTTCAGACTTAAAAGGAAATCCACTTGGAAGTTATGTTCAAAATGGTGTTGAAAAATTTAAAAATGGAAACCATGATGGAATAGTAGCGTTTGGAGGTGGCAGTAGTCTAGATGTTGGAAAATCAATCTTATTACAAGCATCTTTAAATAGACCCCTTTGGGATTTTACCGACGGAGGATCTTTTTGGAAAGAAAATAGCTTTGGTAAATCAATGGCTATAAATAAAATTAGTAATCCTGATAATATCAAACCTTTCATTGCCATTCCTACTACTGCAGGTACTGGTTCCGAAACATCAAGAGCTGCAGCAATAATTAACGACGAAACTAAAATCAAAAAAATTGTTTTTCATCCTAAAATGCTACCTACACTAACTATTCTTGATCCTGAACTTACATCTGGCATGCCTCCATTTTTAACAGCAGCTACTGGCATGGATGCTCTTGCTCATAATTTAGAAGCATATTGTGCTCCTGGCTATCACCCAATGGCTGATGGTATAGCACTTGAAGGCATGTGGTTAATAAAAAAATGGTTAACGGTCGCTGTTGAGCAAGGAGAAAATTTAGAAGCAAGAGGTCATATGCTTACAGCATCAAGTATGGGAGCAACTGCTTTTCAAAAAGGTTTGGGAGCAATTCATTCATTAAGCCATCCGGTAAATTCTTTGTTTAATGTTCACCATGGATTATCTAATGGAATATTTATGCCATACGTATTAACTTTTAATAGATCAACAATAGAGGAAAAAATAATTAAAGCTTGTGAATATCTTGAAATAAAAAAAAAATCATTTAATGGATTTATAGATTGGACTTTAAATTTAAGAGAAAAAACTAAAATACCTCATAAAATTTCAGATACAACAGACATTTCGGATAAAGACATAGAAAAACTGTCTCCAATGGCTTTGGCTGATCCTTGTACACCAGGAAACCCAAAAAAGTTAAATTTAGAAGATTTTATAAATATGTATAGAAATAGTATTAATGGAAAATTATTTTAACTTTTATGAAAAAATTAAAACTTCTAGTAGCTGAAGGAAATGTTCCTGAAGAAAATAAATATTTTAAAAGCAAGGGCATTAGAACCCATACCGAAAGTCTTAAAGAAAGTATATCAAACTACTATTCAGATTTTGAAATTGATGTAGTCCGGCCTACAACCAATATTTCATTAAATGAAGTTATTCCTAATTTAAAAAAATATGATGGACTTGTCTGGGGTGGCAGTAGCTTAAATATTTATAATAACGCTATAGAAATTACAAGACAAATTGATTTTGCAAAAGAGTGCTTTAAACACATAAAAAATATTTTAGCACTTTGTTGGGGACTTCAAGTTACGGTAACAGCAGCAGGAGGGGTAGTAAGAAAATCTAAAAATGGAACACATATTGGAATTGCAAAAAATATTGAAATTACAGAAAATGGAATCAAACATCCAATTTATAAAAATAAAGATAAAGTTTTTACCACGCCAGCATTTAATTTTGATGAAGTTGAAACAGCTCCTCCAAATTCAATTCATCTTTCAAAAAATGAAATTAATTTTATTCAAGGTTTAAATTTTGTTACTGGAATTTCAAATGTGTGGGGACTTCAATATCATCCTGAAATTACTTTTGATAAAATGGTGCAACTAATAAAAACTAGAAAAGAAAAGCTTTTAAAAAAAAAATGTTTTAATTCAGCAGAAGAAATAGAAGCTCATATAGAAGATATAAATAATGAAAAAATTAAAATTAAAAAACATCAAAGAATGGCAGAATTAAAAAATTGGTTGGATTATATCGGTAAAAAATAAATTATTTGAATGATAAACTCCAAAGAAGATTTAATAAATCACTTTCATAAAGGAATTAAAAAGCAAGAAAATTTAAAAATTGGCATAGAGCATGAAAAATTTTTATTTAATAAAAAATTAAACTCAAGAGCAACGTATGAAACTATTAGTAAGGTACTAAACTATTTAAAAAAATTTGGTTGGGCAGAAATTAAAGAAAAAAATAATATTATAGGCTTATCAAAAGAAGGAAAAAATATTTCTTTAGAACCTGGTAATCAAATAGAGCTTTCGGGAGCTTTATTAAAATCTATTCACCAAACTTGCGAAGAATCGTACCAATTTTTAGCTGAATTAAGCAAGGCATGTTTAAATTTAAATTTGAAAATGATGTCAGTAAGTTTTGATCCATTCACAAAGCTTGAGCAGGTGCCAAAAAATCCAAAATCAAGATATGAAATAATGACAGAAGAAATGCCAAAGAACGGTAAACTTAGTTTAAATATGATGTATCAAACATGTGGTACACAAGTAAATCTAGATTATACATCTGAAAATGATTTTAAAAAGAAGTTTAAATTGAGTTCATTTTTAGTACCAGTTTCAACAGCAATTTTTGCTAATTCTTCTATAAAAGAAAGTAAACCAAGTGGATATCTGTCTTATAGATCAAAAGTTTGGCAGAATACTTCAAGAGCAGGATTACCAAAATATTTTTTAGAAGATATTGATTTTGAGAAATACGTAGACATGGTTATCAACACACCTTTGTTGTTCATTCTTAAAGATTCTAACCACTTAAAATCAGATGGAAAAACGTTTAAAGATTTTATGGAAGGGAAAATTTCAATTTTAAAAAATTTTAAACCAAATATTAAAGATTTTAAAAATCATTTAGCTACAATATTTACTGAAGTTCGTTTAAAACAATATATTGAAATTAGATCCTTAGATACATGTGAATGGGATTGTCATTGTTCGGGACCTGCTTTTTATACAGGGTTGCTTTATGGCAATCTACAAGAAGCTTATGAAATTATTAATAAATGGAATGTGTCAGATGTTTTAAATGCTTATATTGATGCGCCTAAAAAAGGTTTAAATACAATAATTAATTCTAAAACAATTTTAGAGTGGGGTAAAGTTTTTTTAAGTTTATGTGAGAAAGGATTAGAAAAAAGAAATCAAAAAAATAAAAATGGAAAAAATGAATCAATTTTTTTAAGGAGTATTGAAAGCATATTATCTAATAATAAAACGAAAGCTGAATTAACATTAGAAAAGTTTAAAATAAATAATAATTTAGATTTTTTATATGATCAAAAAAAATAAAATAGTTGCTATCCAAGCTGATCGTCTAGACTCAATGAATATAAAAACTGATACTACAATATTATTAGCGCTAGAAGCACAAAAAAGAGGTTTTAGAATTTTTTGTTATGAAACGAAAAATCTAAGTTTTATAAATGGTAAAGTTTATGCTTTAAGCAAAGAAGTAACATTCAAAATAAACGCCAAAAACTTTTATACTATTAAAAATATAAAAAAATTGGATCTTTCAAAAGTAAATTATATTTTAATGAGACAAAATCCACCTTTTAACATGAATTATATTACAGCAACATTTTTACTTGAAAAAATTTCAAAAAAAGTTCGAATAATTAATGACCCAACATCCGTAAGAAACATACCTGAAAAACTTCATTCGATTGAGTTTTTAAAATTAATGCCTCCTACTATTTTTACTAAAGATATAAAAGAAATAGAAAAATTTAAAAAAAAGTACAAAAAAATTGTTGTAAAACCTACTCATGGATATGGTGGAAAAAATATTTTGTTTATAGATAGTAATCTAAATAGAAATAAAATGTCTAAATATATCAAAAAACACGATTATGTGATGGTACAAAAGTTTCTTCCCCAAATTAAATATGGAGATAAAAGAGTTTTTATAATTGCAGGAAAAATTAAAGGAGCTATACGAAGAATACCAGTCAAAGGTTCCATTTTAAGCAATATAGGTCAAGGAGGAAAAGCTGTTAAAACTAATCTAACAAAAAGTGAACTCCATATAGCAAAGATTGTAGCTAAAAATTTGAAAAAAAATAAAATAGTTTTTGCTGGTATTGATTTAATTTCTAACTATTTAATTGGTGATATTAATATTACATCTCCTACAGGATTAAAAAATTTTAAAGATTTAACAGGAATTAATTTAGCAGTTGATTTTTGGAACTATTTAGAAAATTAAAATAATCCTTCTATTTCACCTTTATTATTTAGTTTAATCGAATCCGCAGCAGGTATCCTTGGTAAACCTGGCATTGTCATTATTTCACCACAGATAACAACGATAAATTCAGCACCAGAAGATAATCTAATTTCACGGACTGGTAAAACATGACCAGAAGGAGCACCTTTTAAATTTGGGTCAGTTGAAAAACTATATTGTGTTTTAGCTATACAAATAGGTAGCTTACCGAACCCATCCTCTTGAAGTTTTTTTAATTTATCTCTAATTTTTGTGTCAGCCATCACTTCGCTTGCACCATAAATTTCTTTAGCAACAATTTCAATTTTTTCCCAAAGGTTTGTATCGTTAGAATATAAAAATTTGAAATTTTCTTTTTTTGATTTTTTACAAAGCTCTACCACTTGATTTGCAAGCTCTTTTGTTCCATCTCCACCCTTAGCCCAATGCATACAAAGATTTGCTTTTACATCAAGTTTAGAACAATATTCTTTAATAACTTTAACTTCTTGATCTGTATCAGTGACAAAATGATTAATGGCAACAGTAACTTCTAATCCAAATTTTTTAATATTTTTTATATGTCTCTCAAGGTTAGGTAACCCTTTTTTAAGTGCTTCAATATTTTCTTTTTTTAATTCATCTTTTTTTACACCTCCATGCATTTTTAATGCTCTGATTGTAGCAACGAGGACAGCACAATCTGGTTGAATACCTGATTTACGACATTTAATATTTAAAAACTTTTCAGCACCAAGATCAGCTCCAAAGCCAGCTTCCGTAACAACATATTCAGCTAATTTTAAACCTGCTTTTGTTGCAATGATTGAATTGCAACCATGAGCAATATTTCCAAATGGACCACCATGAATAATTGCAGGATTATTTTCAAGGGTTTGAGTAACATTGGGTCTAATAGCCTCTTTTAATAAAACTGTCATTGGACCCTGGGCATTTAAATCTTTTGCATAGATTGGTTTTCTCTCTCTCGTGTAGGCTATGGTAATGTTGCCAATTTTTTTTTCAAGATCTTTTAAATCATTTGATAAGCAAAAAATTGCCATGATTTCAGACGCTACAGTGATATCAAATCCGTCTTCTCTAGGAAAACCATTTGCTATGCCACCAAGATTAATATTTATGGATCGAAGAGCACGATCATTTAAATCAATTACTCGTTTCCATTCAATTCTTCTATTATCAATATTTAATTTGTTTCCCCAATAAATATGATTGTCTATTAATGCCGATAGCAGATTATGAGCACAAGTTATAGCATGAAAATCACCTGTGAAATGTAAATTAATTTGTTCCATAGGGACTACTTGTGCATAACCTCCACCTGCGGCTCCACCTTTCATACCAAAAGAAGGACCAAGGCTAGGTTCTCTAAGGCATACAATAGATTTTTTTCCAATTTTATTTAATCCATCACATAAGCCAACTGAAGTTGTGGTTTTGCCTTCACCGGCTGGAGTTGGAGTGATTGCCGTAACTAAAATTAATTTTCCATCTTTTTTGTTTTTTAAATTATTTAAGTATTCAAGATTAATTTTTGCAATATGTCTACCCATAGGACTATAAGATGAATTTTCATCAGGTACGGAAATATAATCTAAAACATCCTTAATAGGTTTCATTTTTGCTGCTCTGGCTATTTCGATATCAGATTTGACTATGCTCATTTTGAATACTTTCTTTAATGTTTTAAATACTCTAGAAGTCGGATTTGTATACTTTTTTATCAATTTTTTAAAGTTCTAAAAAATATATATAAAAAATGATAAGAATTATTTATATTTAATAGTATAAAATTTAGCTATGCAAAAATATTCAATATTTAGTCTAATAAAAAATGCTCTTAATGGTCATCAAAATTGGGAAATGGCATGGAAGGATCCAACTCCGAAATCAGAATATGATGTTGTAATTATTGGAGGAGGAGGACATGGTTTAGCTACAGCTTACTATCTAGCTAAAGAGCACAATATTACAAATGTTGCTATCGTTGAAAAGGGATGGATAGGGGGAGGCAATGTTGGAAGAAATACAACAATTCTTAGATCAAATTATATGCATGATGAAAATGGATTGTTCTATGAGTTAGGAATGAATTTATGGAGAAACATGAGTCAGGAATTAAATTTTAACGTAATGTTTTCTCCGAGAGGAATAATTAATCTTGCTCACTCTGATGCACAAATGAATGCTTATTCAAGGAGAGGAAACTCTATGAGGTTAAATGGAATTGATGCTGTGCTCTTAGGAAGAGAAGAAGTAAAAAAATTAGTTCCAACATTAGATTTTTCTGAGAATGTAAGGTTTCCAATATTTGGTGGCTTAATGCAACCAAGTGCAGGTACTGCTAGACATGACGGTGTTGTATGGGGTTATGCACGTCAAGCAGACTCAATGGGAGTAGATATTATTCAACACTGTGAAGTAACAGGTTTTGATGTAGTTAATGGAAAAATAAAGGGAATAAAAACATCAAAAGGTAATATTAAAGCAAAAAAAGTAGGGTTGTGCGTAGCAGGAAGTACATCGGTACTTGCAGAAATGTTAAACATGACACTACCTATAGAAACTCATTTATTACAGGCATGTGTATCAGAGCCAATTAAACCAATATTAGATCATGTTGTTACTTTTGGTGCTGGACATTTTTATTGTAGTCAATCAGATAAAGGAGAAATGGTAATGGGCGGAGATTTAGATGGATATAATAGTTATGCTCAAAGAGGAAATTTACCAACACTTCAACATGTTTTAACAGAAGGACTTGCTATGTTTCCATTTCTTAGCAAATTAAAAATGTTAAGAACTTGGGGAGGAATAATGGATATGTCAATGGATGGTTCACCAATAATTGATAAAACTCATATTGAAGGATTATATTTAAATTGTGGATGGTGTTATGGAGGATTTAAAGCAACTCCAGCATCTGGATGGACTTTTGCACACACAATAGCACAAGATAGAGTTCATGAATTAAATGCAGGATACAGCTTAAATAGATTTCATACTGGTCATTTGATTGATGAAAAAGGCCTTGGTACAAAAACTTGGATTTCATAAATGTTACATATTAAATGTCCTTACTGTGGAATGAGATCACAAAATGAATTTGCATATGGTGGTGATGCAAGCGTCAAAAGAC
>CAJVZX010000023.1 GCA_913020625.1 uncultured Pelagibacterales bacterium | reverse complement strand
AGAGAGAGAGAAAAAAATTAACAAAATATTAATTACAACAAATACATTAAGTTCTTCTAAAGTAATATTAGAAAAAAAAAATCTTAAAAAAGTAATTCATCAGTTTCTTCCAATAGATACCAATTCATTATCTAGAAAGTTTTTAAATCATTGGAAACCAGATATTGCAATGTTTGTTGAATCAGAAATATGGCCAAATTTTATTTTTAATATAAAAGATTTAGAAATTCCATTACTATTAATTAATGGCAGATTTACAAAAAAAACATTTGGTTCCTGGAAAAAAATACCAAACTCTGCAATTAATATATTTAATATGTTTGATTTATGTTTCGTCCAAAACCAAGAATCAAAACAATTTCTAAAATATTTTAAAGTTAAGAAAATTTCTGATTGCGGAAATTTGAAATATTCAACCTCATCCAATAAAATTTTAGAAAGTAAAAAAAATTTTTCTAAAGTTTTTTTTAATAATAAAATATGGTGTGCTTCTAGTACGCATTTTAACGAAGAAGAAATTTGTGCTCAAATTCATGTTCAGTTAAAAAAAAAAATAAATAATTTAATTACAATTATAATACCAAGGCATATAAATAGAATTCCTAAAATTATGGAAAAATTAAAAAGTATGAACTTGTCGGTACATAAACATTCGGATAATTTAATTAAAAAAAATAAAATTGATATTTATTTAGTAGATGTTTACGGGGCAACTTTAAATTTTTATAAAATCTCACAAACTGTTTTTTTAGGAGGATCTTTAATACCACATGGTGGTCAAAATCCATTGGAACCTGCAAGATTAGGATGCAAAATTTTTCATGGTCCAAACATTCAAAATTTTAAAGAAGTGTACAAATTGTTGAATAGTTTAAATATTACAGAGACTATTAAAAACAAATCCCAACTGATAAAAAAGATAAATATAAATCTTAAAAAACCATTTAGAAAAAGTATAAATAAAAAAAAATTAGAAACTATTGGGAAAAAGATTCTTGATAAAACCTTTTTAGAAATAAGTAAATTTTTATAGGAAATTATGCTTTTAAAAAAACCAAGATTTTGGGATTATAAATATATATCTTTTTTAGCAATAGTATTATCCCCTCTTTCATTTTTTGTGAATATCTTTAACTATATAAAATTAAAAATATCAAAAAAAAGAAATTTTTCTATACCTATAATATGTGTTGGTAATATTTATTTAGGTGGAACAGGAAAAACACCTTTGGCATCAGAAATTTTTAAAATTACTCAATCCCTAGGAAAAAATCCTGCATTTGTTAAAAAATACTACGATTATCTTAAGGATGAAATAACAATGCTAAAAAAAGTAGGAACAACATTTGTTTCCGGAAGCAGAAAAGAAGCAATAGAATCTCTAATAAAAAATAAAAATGATATTGCAATTCTTGATGATGGGTTTCAGGATTTCACTATTAAAAAAAAATTTTCAATTGTTTGTTTTAATCAAAAACAATGGATTGGAAATGGACTTGTAATACCATCTGGACCTTTGAGAGAAAGATTTACAGCTATAAATAGAGCAGATTGCATTGTTATAAATGGTCAAAAAGATATTAAAATTGAAAATCAAATATATAAAAAAAACAAAAATGCTAAAATTTTCTACTCAAAATACAAAGCTGTAGATATTAATAGATTTAAAGATAAACAAATATGTGCTTTTGCTGGAATAGGAAACCCATCAAATTTTTTTGATTTATTGAGAGAAAATAATTTGAATTTAATACATACATTTTCTTTTCCAGATCATCACCATTATTCAATTCTTGATACTGAAATGTTAGCTGGGAGTTTAATGGAAAAAGAAGGCAAGAATAAAATTCTACTAACTACAGAAAAAGATTATTTTAGATTCCCTGATGACTCGCTTATAAATAAATTATCTATTCAATATTTAAAAATTGAATTGGAAATAGAAAATAAAGATAATTTTATAGAATTGATAAAAAAAAATATATGAAAATTATAAAATACTTTTTTGAATTTATAAGTATAATTTCTTTATTTTGCATTTTCAAAATAATAGGACTTAAAAATGCATCTAACCTTGGAAGTGTTCTGGGAAAAATTATTGGTCCTTTTTTTAGATCAAAAGATATAATTAAACAAAATATCAAAATTGGATTAGGTGATATTGATAAAAAAAAAGAGGAAGAGACCGTAATTAAAATGTGGTCAAATATTGGACGTACTTTTTCCGAATATGTTTTTTTAAATAAATTTAAACCTAAATATAATCGAATAAAAATGATAGGCCTAGAACATTTAGATGAAATTAAAAAGAATAATGAACCAGTAGTTTTTGTCTCTGGACATTTTGCAAATTTTGAATTGATGGCAATGAGGCTTTATGACGAAGGAATAAAACTAGCAGCAATTTATAGGCCTCTAAATAATAAATTTCTTAATCCCATAATGGAATATTTAAGAAAAAAATATATATGTCCCAATCAGATTAAAAAAGGGAAAGCTGGTCTTAAGGAATTGTTAGATAAATGTAATAATAACTATTCAATAGCATTAATGATCGATCAAAGAGTCAGCGAGGGTATTAAAGTAGATTTATTTAATAAACCAACTTTTACAACAACAATTCCGGCTCAACTAGCTCTTAGATACAAATATAAAATTATACCAATTGATATTGAACGATTAAATGGATCAAATTTTCAAATGTCTATAAATAATCCAATAAACTTCAATGATCTTGAAAATAATAAAAAAAATATTGAAATAATAACTATAAAGCTCAACAAAATTTTAGAAAAAATGATTAGTAAAAACCCTGGCCAATGGATTTGGTCGCATAGTAAATGGAAATAATCAAATTACTTTATCTTTTTTGATTTTTTCATATTTCAAATGTGCCTCTTTAGAAGAATAGTAAGCCTCTTGTAATTCAACATTCCAGTAAGAAAGATGCTCTAGGGCAATCTTTTTCCCCGAAACTGCACAAATTACATAATTTCCTTCTTCAATAATTTCAAAATTATTAGGCCTATATCTTAATTTTGCTAAAAGTTCTTTCATAATTTTAAATTTAAATTAAATATTATTATATGAATATTGCTGTTTTGGGAAGTGGTGGACGAGAACATGCCTTATGTTATAAATTAACAAAATCTAAAAAAATACAAAATATTTTTTGTATACCTGGAAACGCAGGAACAGGCAGAATAGTAAAAAATCTCGATGTTGATATTTCTAATTTTCAGATTCTCTATAAAGAAATCCTTAAACATAATATTAATATTATAATTGTTGGACCAGAACAGCCTTTGGTAGATGGTATCGTAGATTTTTTTAATCAAAAAAAAATATTAATATTTGGACCTGATAAATTTGCAGCACAATTAGAAGGATCTAAATATTTTACGAAGCTTCTTTGTAATCAAAATAACATTCCTACAGCAAAATTTGGAGTTTTTAATAATATTACAGATGCAGAAAGTTTTATTGATAGAAATAAAATGCCAATTGTTGTGAAAGCCGATGGACTTGCATCAGGAAAAGGGGTCTATATTTGTGAAACTAAAACTCATGCTTTAAACGCTATTAAAGAAATTTTATCGGGAAAATTTATATCCTCATCTACAGTATTGCTTGAAGAATTTTTAAGCGGTGAAGAAATGAGTTATTTTATTATTGCAGATAAAAATGGATATAAATTTTTTGGATCAGCTCAAGATCATAAAAGAGTTGGGGAAGGAGATACTGGTCCTAATACTGGCGGAATGGGTGCCTATAGCCCTTCTTCAATAATCAATAATATACTAGAAAAAAAAATTAGAAAAAAAATTATTGAACCAACTCTTAATGGATTAAAAAAAATGAATCATCCATACAGCGGATTCTTATATGCCGGCTTAATGATAACAAACAATGAACCATATTTAATTGAGTATAATGTAAGAATGGGAGATCCCGAATGCCAAACAATAATGACTCTATTAGAAACTGATTTAGTAAATATAATTGAAGCAACAATTGCTGGTAAAATTACAGACTTAGAAATTTCATGGAAAAAAGAAAAAAGTATGTGCATTGTTTTATGTTCCAAGGGGTATCCAAATACTTATAAAAAAAATATAGAAATTGATAAAATAGATAATTTAATTTTAGATAAAAAAAGTTTAGTTTTTCATGCAGGCACATATGAAAAAAATGGAAAAATTTACTCCAACGGTGGAAGAGTATTAAATTTTGTAACACTTTCAAATAGTCTTCTTGAAGCTAGAAAAAAAGGAAGTAGTTTAATTAAAAAATTAAATTGGAATAATGGTTTTTTTAGAAAAGATATTGGATGGAAAAGTATTATAAACAATAAATGAAAATAATTTCTGGAAAATTTAAAGGATCAAAACTTTTTCTACCTCAAAATAAAGTCACAAGACCATTAAAAAATATTGTTAAAGAAGCGATATTTAATCTATTAAATCACTCAAATAAATTTTCTATTAAATTAGAAGAAAAATATATTTTAGATTTATTTTCTGGAACAGGTTCATTTGGATTAGAATGTTTATCCAGAAAGGCAAAACATGTCACTTTTGTTGAAAAAAATGTAAGTGCAATTAATATATTAAATAAAAACATAAAAAAATTAAAATTAGAAAAAAAAGTATTAATTATAAATAAGTCTGTTTATAAATTTGTTAACACTTCTTTCAAAGAGCCATTTAACCTTGTATTTTTAGATCCACCCTTTAAAGAAAATAATATTGCAGAAATTATAGATCCACTAAAAAAAACAGAAAAATTAGATAAAAATGCATTATTTATTGTTCATAGACACAAAAAGTCAAAAGATATATTTCCTGAAAGTTTTAAAATTTTAGATGAAAAAAAATATGGTTTATCTAAAATTATTTTTGGAAATTAAATCTTTAATAAAATATTTTTTGTTGTTTTTTTTATATTTTCAACTGCTGGCTGGTCAAATGGGTTTATTTTTAAAAATTTAGATAATAAAATTGTCTCCAAAACAAAAAAGGTAAATAAAACACCTAATTGTTCTTCATCTTTTTTTAAAATATAAAATGATCTATATGGAATTTTTTTTTTGTTAAAAATATTTTCTGTTGCCTTTTTTTGGGATGATAAAATATTTTCAAGATTTTTATTTTTTAAATATTGGAATTTTTTAGGTAAAAAAGAATTACTCAAATTAATCTTTGTTATATGTTTCGAAAAAAAAATTGTAAAAAAATTATTTTTAGGACCATCTAAATATAATTGAAATAAACTATGATTATCTTTAGGCATTGTAGATATAATAGGAAAGATACCCTTATTTTTTTTTCCAAGACTCTCCGCCATAAGTTGCTGGTACCAAAAGCAGAAGTCATTAATATCTGGGTCATAATTTAAAATTACTGAATTATAATTTTTTTTATTAATTAATTTACTAATAGAAGAAACATTTGAAATCAAATCATTGACAAAATTTTTGTTTTTAATTAAATAATTTAAATTTTTAAATTTATTTGGATTTAACCCCATCAATTGAGCTGGAAGCATGCCAGTTTCTGACATTACCGAATATCTTCCACCAATAAAATTTTTATGTTCAATAACTTGACATTTAAGTTTATCAGCTAATTCTCTCAAGCCATTATATTTTTTTTCTACTATAAATAAATTAATATTGTTTTTTTTGTTTTTTTTTAAAAAAAAATTTAAATTAACAATTGTTTCAAGTGTATTGCCTGATTTAGATATAAAAATATTTGCTTCTTTAAATTTTTTTTCATTCTTATTAAGAAGATTAATTTCACTAAGATTATCAATAAAATTAAATTTTTTTTTTATTTTATTTCTTAAAAATGAATAAATAGCTTTTGCACCAAGTACAGAACCCCCTATTCCAACTATATTAAAAAAATAAGAATTATTTATTTTTTTTAAAAATTTTTTAGAATATCCAAGTTCATAATTTTTATTAAAACTTGATAGCATTGGAATTTTGCCTTTAAGATATTCTTCTTTTATTTTTTTAAGAGAATTTTTTGTAAAATTAAATAAACTTGTTTTGGTAAATTTAGTAAGATTGTTTTTAAAAAAAATTTTTTTACTTAACATCAATTATCATTTATTTTTTTTAGAATGGACTCCTCTAAACCCATAGTTTCTGAACTGCTTGTATTTTGATTATTATTTTCAACTTTCAAAATAGAACTAATATTTTTTTCATCAGGGTCTTCATCCATTTCGGTTTGGCCAGGTTCGGGTAGGTCATGATATCCAGGTGGCAGTACTAAAGGATCTTTTTTTTCAACTAAAAATTCATCAGTTGAAACTTTTTTTTGTCCTGAAAGTCCTCTTTTAACACTATCTAATGTTCCACCACAAGCTGATAAAAGAAAGAAAATTATAACAATAGATTGTTTGAAAAATATTTTCATAGTTTTACTTATTTATATTTTTCATAAATATTTCAACAAAAATAAGGCATAAAACTCCTATTGATATAAATACATCGGCAATATTAAAAATAAACCAATGAAACTCACCTATGTGAAAATCAATAAAATCCGGAACTGCAAGATAATAGAGCCTATCAAAAAAATTACCAAGTGACCCACCTAAAATCATTAATAAAAAATATTTCCGAATATCTTTTAAATTAAAAATTAAATAAATAATTAGTAAATTAATTATACCAATGAATGTTGTAGTTAATTGATAATAAATATCAGCTTCAAATGAAAATAATCCAAATCCTATTCCAGTATTCCAAATTAAAAATAAATTTAAAAATGGAAATATATAAAAATCTATTTCGGTTCCATTTTCATGCAAGTTTAACAAATAAATTTTGCTAGCTCTATCAATAGCAAAAATTAAAACTATAGTTGCAAACTTCCAAAAAAAACTTCTATAATTAAAATTAGGTAATCTTTGCATTTTTACATCTATTACAAGATTCTTCAAAAATCTTCCAACACCTTGGACATTTATTTCCTACCGCCTTTTTAACCAAAACTCCTATTCCCTGTATATTTTCTAATTTAAATAATTCTAAATCTTTTTGCCCATTTAAAATTTGTGCCTTAGCTTTTGAGGTAATACAAAATTCTGACAGGTCTATATTTTTTACCAAGTCAAGATATTTTTTGTCTAAAAAAATTTCTAAATCTGCTTCTAAACTAGATCCCAGTTCCTTATTGGTTCTTTTCACTTCAATTGCTACATTACAAACCTGTCTTACTAATTTTAATTGATTCCATTTATTTCCTAAATTTTTATTTAACCATTTCTCTGGAATAGTAGAAAAATTTTCTAAATGAATACTTTTTTCATTATTATAAATTATTTTATAAATCTCTTCTGTTGTAAAAGATATTATTGGAGCAAACCATCTAAGCAATATATCTAAAGTGATATTTAGAAATTTAATAGATGCTTTTCTTATTTTTGAATTTACCGGTTCACAATACAAAGCATCCTTTCTTATATCAAAATAAAATGCTGATAGATCTTGAGAACAAAACTGTAATAATTCTTTATAAAGTTTGTGAAAACTATATTCTTTAAAATAATTTTTAATTTTTTTATCTAGTTCATAAATTTGATGAAGCATATAGATTTCAAGTTCTGGCCAATTAGAAATATCCAAATTTGTAAAATCTAAATCAGTTTTTTTATCTTGTAAATTTCCTAATAAAAAACGAAATGTATTTCTTATTTTTCTATATGACTCCGCGTGTTGATCTAAAATATTAAAATCTATTCTTAAGTCTTCAGCGTAATCAGATGCACTGGCCCAAACTCTTAAAATATCAGCACCATATTTCTGTAATATATCATTAGGTGAAATTACATTGCCTGTTGACTTTGACATTTTTAATCCTTTTCCATCAACAACAAAACCGTGTGAAAGCACACTTTCATAAGGAGCTCTTTTTCTAGTGCCACATGATTCTAACAAAGATGAATGAAACCAACCTCTGTGTTGATCTGATCCCTCTAAATACATTGATGCTGGCCATTTCAAATCTTTTCTCTTTTCGAGAACAAATGTATGTGTGCTACCGCTATCAAACCATACTTCAACAATGTCGTTTGATTTAATAAAGTCATCTTTATTATATTTTTTTCCAAGAAATCTTTGAGGATTATCTGAAAACCAACAATCAGAGCCTTCTTTTTCATAAATTTTTGCAATATTTTCAATAACTTCAAGATCTTTAAGAGGTTCTCCGGTCTTTTTTGAAATAAATATTGGCAATGGCACACCCCAAACCCGTTGTCTAGAAACGCACCAATCTGGACGAGTCTCAATCATTGATCTGATTCTTATTTTTCCTCTTCTTGGATAAAACTTTGTTTCATCAATTGCTTTCAAAGCTATATTTCTTAACTTATGACTTTCCATCGAAATAAACCATTGAGGAGTCGCTCTATGAACTAATGGTGCTTTTGATCTCCACGAATGAGGATAACTATGCGTAAGTTTTCCATTTGATAATAATTTTTTACACTCTTTAAGTTTTTCAATTATAATTTCATCAGCTTTAAAAACATGAATACCTTCAAATTTTGGAATATACTTTGTATACCTTCCATTATCATCTATTGTGTCTACAGATTTAATCCCATGTTTTAAACACAAATTAAAATCATCTGGTCCATGACTTGGTGCACAATGAACAATACCCGTTCCTTGTTCAAGAGTTACAAATTGTGCATCCAACATAGGTACTTGATATTCATATCCCAAATCTTTAAAAGGATGTGAACAAATTGTTTCTTTAAAATCTTCACCTTTAAAACTATCAATTTTTTTATATTTTTTTAATTCACATCCTTTTATAATCGTGTCTAAAAGTTTTGAAGCTACTACAATTTTTTGATTATTAAAATTCGATGAAGAATCGTTAATTTTTATAACTGTATAATCTAAATTTTTATTATACGCTAAAGCTCTATTTGCCGGAATTGTCCAAGGTGTAGTTGTCCATATAACTATTTGACTATCATTAAGAATCTTAATTTTGGAACTTTCTACTTTAAAACCCACATAAATAGTATTTGAAGTATGATCCTTATACTCTACTTCAGCATCAGCTAAAGCTGTTTTTTCAACTGTTGACCATAAGACCGGTTTAAAACCTTTATACAAACTTCCTTCTAATAAAAATTTTCCAAGTTCTCTTACAATACTCGCTTCCGCATCAAAGCTCATTGTTGAATAATAATTCTCCCAATCTCCTACAACACCCAGTCTTTTAAATTCCTTTTTTTGCACATCAATCCACTTATTTGCAAATTCCCTGCATTCTTTTCTGAATTCTGATATTGGTACTTCATCCTTATTTTTTTTATCTTTTTTATACTGCTCTTCAATTTTCCATTCAATTGGTAACCCGTGGCAATCCCAGCCCGGGACATAATTTGAATCCTTGCCGCTCATTTGATGGAACCTAGTAACTACGTCTTTAAGAATTTTATTTAGAGCAGTGCCCATATGAATATATCCATTTGCATATGGAGGGCCATCGTGAAGAATAAATTTTTCTTTTCCCTTGCTTTGCTCTCTCAATTGTTTATACAAATTAATTTTATCCCAAAATTCTACTATGCTAGGCTCTTTGTGAGGCAAATTTGCTTTCATTGAAAAAGATGTTTTTGGTAAGTTTAAATTTTCTTTACTCATTATTTTTTTTTAAATCAAATTTTGCTTGTTTCAAATCTTTCTCTATCTGCTTAATTAAATCTTGATGATCATTAAATTTTTTTTCGCTTCTTATAAAATTATAAAAGCTAACATTTAAAGATTTGTTATAAAGATTGCCACTAAAATTAAATAAATTAACCTCCAATAGTATTTTTTTTTCTCCAAAAGTTGGTCTATATCCTAAATTAGCTATTCCTTTGAAAATTTTATTACTATTATTAACTTTTACTCTAACTGAATAAACGCCAGGTTTCGCTATTACATAATTTTTTATATCAATATTGCATGTTGGAACTCCCAATTTTTTTCCAATTCTTCTACCTTTTTGTACAACTCCAATAATTGACCAGTTTCTCCCTAGAAGTTTATTGGCATTTTTTAATTGTCCTCTTTGTAATAATTTTCGAATTAAAGTTGATGAAATAATTTTTTTCCCTTTTTTTAAAGGAGATGGTTTAATAATTTTATAATTATAAATATTTTCTTTTGAAATAAGTTTAGCAACATTGCCCGCACGTCTAAAACCATATTTAAAATTGTTACTAACAAATATAAAGTTAGGATTAATTTTTTTTACAATTATTTTTTTTATAAAATTATCTGCTGAAATTTTGGAAAAACTTTTATTAAATCTACTTACTATTACAAAATCAACTCCAGCTTTTTCGAATAATAAATTTTTTTGCAAATTACTTGTAATTCTATAATTAGTTAATTTTTTATTAAAAAACATTACAGGCAGAGGATCAAATGTAAGAACACCAAATTTGACTTTATGCTTTTTTGAATATTTTTTAGCTAATTTAAAAAGTTTTTGATGACCTAAATGAAGACCGTCAAAATTTCCAATTAGTAAAATTGATTTTTTATAAATTTTGGGTAAATTAAAATTTCTATATATTTTTAACACCGGTTACCATTCAAGTTG
>CAJVZX010000022.1 GCA_913020625.1 uncultured Pelagibacterales bacterium | reverse complement strand
AATATTTTTAATATATTGTTTTTCGTGCTTACTTAAAAAAATATAATCTTCCTTTGTACCATTTTTCATTTGTGTAAATTTTACTTTTTTCATAAATTTTATTTATTTGTGGCTGTACTTAATAAAGATAATTGAGTTATTTTATCATCTCCTAACTCATCAACTGGTTTTACAGGGTAATCACCTGTAAAATAATGATCAGTCAATTGAGGATAGATATCATTTCTTTTTTTAAATCCCATTGCTTTATATAAACCATCTAAAGATAAAAATTTTAAGGATTTAGCATTAATATATTTACATATTTCAGAAACACTTTGGTTCGCTGCTAATAATTCTTTTTTGGTTGGTGTATCCACTCCATAAAAGTCTGGGAATTTAATTTCTGGGCATGCTATTCTTACATGAACTTCTTTTGCACCTGAATCATAAAGCATTTTAACTATTTTATGACATGTGGTTCCTCTAACTAAAGAGTCATCTATTAAAATTATTTTTTTATTTTTAATAGATGATTTATTTGCACTTAGTTTAAGTTTAACTCCTAAGCCTCTTATTTTTTGATTTGGCTCAATAAAAGTTCTACCAACATAATGGTTTCTAATTAGGCCAAGTTCAAATTTTTTTTTAGTATATTGACTATATCCAATTGCAGCAGGAACTCCAGAGTCTGGAACAGGTATTACTAGATCAGACTCTACATGAGCTTCTTTTGCAAGCTCTAAACCAAAGTTTTTTCTATATTCATAGGCACATTTATTATTAAGTATGCTGTCAGGTCTTGAAAAATAAATATATTCAAAAACACAAGGTCTTATTTTTTTTTGGGGAAAAGGTTTAATACTATTTAATTTATTATTTTCAACAAAAACTATTTCACCATTTTCAACGTCTCTAATATATTTTGCTCCAATAATGTCTAATGCACAAGTTTCAGATGCAAAAACATATGAGTTTTTTATTTTACCAATTACCAATGGTCTAATTCCATAAGGATCTCTCACACCAATTAAAATATTTTGTGTTAACATAACCAATGCATACCCACCTTGAATTTGAAAAAGTGCATCAATAATTTTATCCATTGTTGTATTTCTTTTTGATTTAGCAATAAGTTGAACAATTGTTTCAGTATCTGAGGTAGTGTGAAAAATAGCTCCTTCTTTAACTAGCTTCTCTCTCAATGTTATAGCATTTGTAAGATTTCCATTATGGGAAATACCAATTCCTCCATTGTGTGTGTCAGCAAAAAAAGGCTGTATGTTTCTTAAAGCAGTGTCTCCTGTGGTACTATATCTATTATGACCAATAGCATAATTACCAGGAATTTTTTTCAAGACTTCTTCTTTGTTAAAATTATCTCCGACTAGTCCCAATTTTTTTTCTAAATGATATTTTTTTCCATCAAATGAAACAATACCACATCCTTCTTGTCCTCTGTGTTGTAAAGCATGCAAGCTAAGAGCTGTTAAAGTTGAAGCATCTTCGCTATTACTTATTCCAAAAACTCCACATTCTTCTTTAATTTTTGGGTTATATTTTTTCAATTTTTTCTTTAGCATCGTTATACTTTTTTTCACTAGGAAATTCTTCAATTAGATATTTACTTCCTTTATAAACATAAGAAAAGGTAAATGATTTTTCCACATCAATAGGCCATTTTTCATATATATAAAACCAATTAACAATTGAAAATAAAACTA
Organism: uncultured Pelagibacterales bacterium; assembly: GCA_913020625.1. Lineage (GTDB taxonomy): Bacteria > Pseudomonadota > Alphaproteobacteria > Pelagibacterales > Pelagibacteraceae > CAJVZX01. The sequence goes on along the minus strand of CAJVZX010000022.1, from coordinate 8,986 downwards.
CACAAACAATGTACCCTTTAAATATACCAAAAATGAAACCAAAAAAAGAATCTACACTTCCTAGTCCTGAATATTTTACAACTTGACCAATTGCTCTACTAATCATCAAAATAATAAAAATTGTGCAAATAAATATTACAATCCCCAATCCAATATCAAGTAAGTATTCTGAATCTATATAATTTTTTGCCCAAGGTCTTAATTTTGGGACCAAAATAATTGTAATAATAAGAGCGAGTAGCCATTTAGATGCTGATAACAAACTTAAGACGAAACCTTTTTTTGTGCATTGAATGATGGTTAGAAGAGTAATAATTAAATAAATTATATCAAAGGCAGAAATACTACTTGTCAAATGTTCAAGTAAATTTTGCATTATTAGTTATTATTAATTCTTTCAAGTCCAAAAGGTTTTATGATTAAAATTAATTTTGGTAGAAGGGTTAAAACTGAAATCATAGCTAACAACATTGCAATTCCCGTGAATACACCAAAATATATTGTTGGTATAAAATTTGACATAACTAATATAGAAAACCCAAATACAATTGTTATAGAAGTATTTAAAATTGCCACACCTACGGTTTCATGACATTTTTCAAGAGTTTGGTTGTAGTTATTAATTTTTTTAAATTCTTCCTTAAATCTGTATATATAATGAATACTATTATCTACGGCTATACCTATGGTAATAGCAGCGATAGTTATTGTCATCATATCTAGAGGTATTTCTAGTAAACCAATGATACCTAGAATTAGAAAAGCTGCCATAAAATTTGGAACAACTCCAATCAATGATAAAGTTATATTTCTAAACAAGATCAGAAACATTAAAGTTATACCCGCCATTACAACTCCCAGAGTTAATATTTGAGATTTAAATAAACTTTGCAGAAGATTATTAAAAAGAATAAGAATACCAGCTAATTTAAATTCTTTACGTTTTAAGCCCAATTGATTTTCCAAATCATAGTTAATTTTATTTATCAATTCATTTCTTCTAAGATCTTTTTTTGAGTCTAAAATTCTCAAACTAATCCTAGCTTCATTGTTTTTTATGGATATATAAGGATCAATTATTTCTTTTTTAATTGAATCGGGTATTTTGGTATACAATATACCCATCTCCAATCCTTGCAATTTTTTTCCCTCATTCAAATCCTCAACAACTCTGACCATCGATGCAAAAGATATAACCTTACCAACTTCTTGCAAACTATCTAGGTAATCATGAACCTGAATAATTTTATCTATTTTATTTCTTGTAAACCAATATTTTGTGTCGTCTTTTTCTTCATCATCCCAGCTATCAAAATCATCATCTGTTTTTTCCGTTTTTTCTTTATCAGGAAACTTAACTATTATATCTAGAGGAGTTGTTCCTCCTAGCTTATCATCAATTAATTTCATACCCTTATAAATCTCAGTTTTTTTGTCAAAATAATTTATAAAACTATTTTCAACTTCAAGCTTTGAGATGCCAATGAAGCTTAGAATGACAACAAATACTGCTGATATAAAAATAGTTTTGGTATTTTTTTGTGCAACTTTACTTAAGAAAGAAGTAATTATTGATTTTTTTTCATCTCTATAATTTGAACTTTCTTTACTTAAAATATTTAAAATAGTAGGTAGCAAGGTAAAAGTTATAAATAAAGAAACTAATAGACCTACAGTCATCATCCATCCAAAATCAATAATAGGTTTAATGTTACTAAATATAAGAGATAGAAAAGCGCAAATGGTTGTGAGTACGGTGTATAATATTGGCCAAAACATTCTTTCCGAGGTCCAAAGTATTGCTTGAATATTTGAAATATTTGGATTCTCTTTTTTTAACTGTAAATACCGAACGCTCATATGGATATTCATAGCCATAGTTAGAATAAGCATTAAGGCTATAAAGTTTGAAGAAATAACTGTTACTTTCCAACTTAATAATCCAAGCAAACCAATCATTATAGATACTGAGAAAAAACAACTTAGAAGTGGAACAAATACCCATAGTAAACTTCTGAAAACATACCAGAGAGTAAAAACAATAAAAAGAAATACCCCAGCTCCAAATACTACTATATCATTTTTTATATAAGTCATCATATCATCTGCGATCATAGGTATACCCCCCAAATGAATTTCAGCTGTATCTTTGTATTTTTCTATTACTGTTCTAATTTCATTTATATTATTGTGATTTTTCTGATTATATAATTTTTTGTAATTATCATATTTTTTTAAGAATTTTTTATATTCTTTTTTTTCTTCAAATGTTAATTGTTTCTTATCTATTTTGTCCAAATAATTATTTTTGCTTTTAATAAGATCAGAAAATTTCTTGTCAATCTTTATGTAAACAAGTATTCCGCTAGTCTTACCATCTTTACTAATAACGAATTCTTCATAAATTGGACTATTAATGATTTCTTCAAAACCTCTTTCTTTATCAACATCTTTAAGAGACAATGTTTTAAAATTTTTAATTCTTTCTGATAAAGTATCATCATTATTTTTTAATAATGGAACATCCAAAATAGTTAGTACATTATTTACCCAGCTTAAATTTGCTAAATCGTTTCTTAAATTTGTGAGGTCTTTAATTGTATTAGGTGCTAATAAACTATCTTTAGGAGTATACGTTAGAACTAAAAAATCTTTTGAACCATATTTGACATTTACTTCTCGTAAATATTTTAAATCTGGATCATTTTCTAAAAGAAGGGTATCAGATGAAGCATCTAGTTCAAAATCTTTAGCAAAATATCCAAAACTTAACAGAATAAGAATTAAAATTGTTAATACTAGCTTTGGTCTTCCGATTACGTTGTTTTCGTAAAAATTTGAGAACATATTCTTAACTAAAATACATATATTTTAATTTAGTTATTTTGAATATCTCTAAATTTGGTAAACATTGCTTCAAATTCAACGTTAATATTTCCAGTTGGACCATGCCTTTGTTTACCAATGATTATTTCCGCTAGATTCGAAACTTCATTCATTTTTGCTTGCCATTCAGCATGATCTACTGTTGCAGGCCTAGGTTCTTTTCTTTCTAGATAGTAGGCTTCTCTGTATACAAACATTACTACATCTGCATCTTGTTCAATAGATCCAGATTCTCTTAAATCTGATAGTTGAGGTTTTTTGTCATCTCTTTGTTCAACAGCCCTTGATAATTGAGAAAGGGCTAGAACAGGAACAGACAATTCTTTTGCCAAGGCTTTTAATCCTTTTGTGATTTCAGATATTTCTTGAACTCTGCCATCTCTAGTATTGGATGCAGACATTAATTGTATATAATCTACTACAACAAGATCTAATCCATACAATCTTTTTATTCTCCTAGCTCTATTACTCATAGCAGCTATGGATATAGCTGGAGTTTCATCTATGTACAAAGGAAGTTCAGAAATATTTTTTGAAGTTTCAATAAACTTATCAAATTGTTCTTCAGATATACGTCCTCTTCTTATATCGTTTGATTTTATTCTAGATTGTTCTGCAAGAATTCTAGTAGACAATTGTTCAGAAGACATTTCTAGTGAAAAAAAGGCTATAGAGGATTTTGTTCCTTTTTCCTGTAATTTTTTTGCAGCATGAAATGCAATGTTTGTTGCCAAAGCAGTTTTCCCCATTGATGGTCTGCCTGCAATAATAAGTAAATCTGAATTATGCATACCTCCAAGACGATCATCAAGGTCAGTTAATCCAGTAGGAACTCCTACAATACCCTCTTCATTTTTATAAGCATTTGAAGCCATTTCAATTGTGTAATTAAGGGCTTGATCAAATTTAATGAAAGACGTGTTCAATGATCCTTTTTCTGCAAGATCAAATAGTAATCTTTCAGAATCTTCAATAATTTTATTTCCTGGCAAATCTAATATTTTATTTGATGCATTTTCTGTCATAGTTTCAGAAATCTTTATCAATTCTCTTCTAATATGCATGTCATAAACTATTTTTGAATATTCAATAGCTTGCCTTATAGTTGTTGAAAATTTTGTGAGTTTAACTAAATACTCATGGCCTTCTAATTCAGCTAGACTATTATCATTTTCGAAGTAATTTTTTAATGTAATTGGATTGGCCAACATTCCTTTTGAAATTAAATTTTCTATTGCACCAAATATTTTTTGATGCACAGGATCATAAAATTTTTTATTGTCTATAATAATGCTAACGTCATCGAAAATATCATTTGATACTAGAATTGAACCTATAACTGCTTGTTCTGCTTCTATATTGTTTGGAAGCTCCTTGAATTGATTTTTTACCAAGTTAAATTGACCAGCAGACATAATTTACAATTATATTTTAATTATTTAAAATACAATACTGTAAAATTTATATGTGAAAAAAAATGAATAACTTTTAAGAAAAAGTTAAATTTTATTATCTTCAAGCTTTTCAACCTGAATAAGAATATTTGCCTGAATTTCTGCATGTAGATTTATATTTACCTTAAACATACCTACAGTTTTAATTCCGGTTTCTAAATCCATCTGAGAAGGCTTAACCTTAATATTTTCTTTTTCAAAAATGATTTTAGATATTTCTGTTGGCTTTACAGAACCATAAAGTTCATTATTTTCAGTTACTAATTTTTTTACTTTGAAAGTTTTATTATTTAATAAATTAAAAAGTTTTTTTGCATCTTTTTTAACTTCTAAATCTTTTTTATTAAGTTCCGCTTTTTTTTTATTTACTTCATTTATATTTTTTTCAGAAGCATAAAGAGCTTTATTATTTTTAATTAAATAATTTCTTGCATAACCTCTCTTAACATTAAGCACATCACCAATGTTACCTAAATTTTTAATATTTTCTAAAAGAATTATTTGCATAAAAAATTATATTAAAGCCAATATTCTAGCTCTTTTAATAGCATTAGAAAGAGCCCTTTGTTTCTTCATTGAAATTGATGTAATTCTAGAAGATAATATTTTTCCATTTTCAGAGGTGTATCTTTTTAATAATTTAATGTTCTTATAATCTATTTCAGGAGCATTTTTTCCTGAAAGTGGACATTTTTTTTTAAAATTATACTTATTTGGGGAGAATAAACTTAATTTATTAAAATTACTTTGTTTTTTTTTTTTTCCTTTAAAATTTTTCTTCATTTATTTTTTTCTTTTTCCTCTTTTTTATCTGAAAAATAATTTTTTTCTAAATCAAATTTTTTAACTTTAACGGTTAAAAATCTTAATAAATTGTTATCAATTTTCTCATTTTTTTCCAGCTCATAGATAGTTATTCCGTTGCCTTTCAATTTAAAATGTAAATAATTGCCCTTTCTATTTTTGGCTATTTTATAAGATAAATTTAAAAGACCCCAATCTTCGATTTTTATTAATTCACCATTATTTTTTTTAATTAAGTTAGTGTATTTATTTTTTATCGTATCAAGCTGAGATTTAGTGAAATTCTGTTTTGCTATGATTGTATGTTCGTATAAGTTCATTATTTAAGAATTTAATCTTTATTGTTAAAAAGTGGTGGTTTATACTATTTAATATTCTGAAATACAATATATAAATTTATTGATAAATTATAATGATTATATGTTTGCTGTAATGTTTCCAGGACAAGGCTCACAGGCCATTGGAATGGCTAAAGAGTTTTATGATAGATATTCTTTCGTCAAAAATATATTTAAAAAGGCAGATGAAGTACTTGAATTTCCAATAAGCAAATTAATTTTAGAAGGTCCTTCAGATCAATTGAATATTACTGAAAATACCCAACCAAGCATTTTTCTTGTAAGCTATTCAATTTTTTCAGTAGTTAAATCAGAGTTTAATATAGATCTTAATAAAGCTAAATATTTTGCTGGACACTCACTAGGTGAATATTCTGCATTAACTGCAGCAAATTCAATCGATTTTGAAAATGCAATAAGGTTATTAAAAAAAAGAGGTAGATCTATGCAACTTGCAGTTCCATTTGGGAAGGGTGCAATGATAGCAATATTGGGTCAAGAAATTAAAGACATAGAAAAAATTTTATTAAATATTGGTGTTGAAAATTGTCAAATAGCAAACGATAATTGTCCAGGGCAAATTGTTGTGAGCGGAACATTATCTGAAATAAATAAATTAATTGATACTTTAAAAAAACTATCAATTAAAAATATTAAATTGCCTGTGAGTGCACCATTTCATTGTAAGCTGATGAAAACATCTACTGAAATAATGAAAAAAGAAATTAATAATACTAAATTTAACACACCATCACCAAAAATTATTTCCAATGTTAATGCATTAGAGCAAGATAATATTGATACAATTAAAAATTTGCTGATTGAACAAATAGAAAGCACGGTTAAGTGGAGAGAAAGTGTACAATATATGATAAAAAACGGCGTTAAAAAATTTATTGAAATAGGACCAGGAAAAGTTTTAACTGGTTTAGTTAAAAGAATAGATAAGAACGTTGAATCTTATTCAATAAATAACGATGAAGATATTAAAAAAATAAATATTAATGATTAATTTTAAAAATAAAAAAATCCTAATTACAGGAGCCTCTGGTGGCATAGGCAATGAATTGGTAAAAAAGTTTATATCTTTGGAAGGAAATGTTCTTGCCACAGGAACAAAAATTGAAAAATTGGAAGATCTAAAAAAAAAATTTCCAACAATTAATATTTTAAAATTTGACATTTCTAATCATTCAAAGATAGAAGAGTTCATAGAAAATGTTTCATCTCAATTAAATGGTTTAGATGTTTTAGTTAACAATGCTGGAATAAACATGGACAATTTATCATTAAGAATGAAAGATGAGGAATGGAAAAAAGTAATTGATGTAAATTTAGGATCTACTTTTTTTTTATGTAAGCATGCAATTAAAAAAATGCTAAAAAATAAATATGGAAGAATCGTAAATATTACCTCTATAGTTGGACATACTGGAAATTTGGGACAATCAAATTATGCAGCATCCAAATCAGGTATAATTGGCATGTCAAAAAGTCTAGCAATAGAATATGCCAAAAAGAATATTACAATAAATTGTGTTTCACCTGGTTTCATCCAATCTAATATGACAGATAGAATTGTTGAAAGTATTAAATTGGTCTTAACATCTAGAATACCTATGGCCAAACTAGGAACCGGGGAAGATGTGTCAAATTCTGTAGCTTTTTTATCTTCAGATGCTGCCTCATATATTACAGGAGAAACTATTCATGTTAACGGCGGAATGTATATGGCTTGACAAAAAAACTTATTAATCTATTAACTCTTTAAACAACAATTTTACATTATTAAAGGAATCTTATGGCAGAGAATGTATCAATTAAAGTTAAAAAAATAGTTGCCGATCATCTAGGAATGGATGAAGCTAAAGTAAATGACGACTCGAGTTTTATTGATGATTTAGGAGCAGATAGTTTAGACACAGTCGAGTTGGTAATGGCTTTTGAAGAAGAATTTGGTTCTGAAATTTCTGATAGTGAAGCTGAAAAAATTCTAACAGTTGGTGATGCAGTAAAATTTATAGAAAATAAATCTAGTTAAGATAAAAAAAATTTAATGACCAATTTCGGGCAAGGGATGATGATTGTTTTATCTTCCCCATCTGGAGCAGGCAAGACCACGTTAACAAGAATGTTATCTGAAAAAAATGATAACTTTATAATATCAATATCTCACACTACAAGAACTCCAAGGCATAATGAAGTCAATGGTAAAGATTACTTTTTTGTAGATAAAAAAGAATTTCAGGAATTAATAAAAAATAATTGTTTTATTGAGCATGCAACAGTTTTCAACAATCTTTATGGAACAATGAAAGAACCAGTAATTAAAGATTTGTCAAAAGGTAAAAATGTTTTATTTGATATTGATTGGCAGGGAGCAGAACAAATAAAAAAAAAAAAATTAGATTTTAAATTAATTACTTTATTTATTTTACCCCCAAGCTCAAAAGAACTTAAGGAAAGATTACATAACAGAGAAAAACGAGATGATGTAATGATTGATGAAAGAATGTCTCAGTTTAAAAATGATATTCTTCATTGGAAAGATTATGATTATGTAGTAATCAACAACGAACTATCAGATTGTTATAATCAGATTCAAAAAATTATTTTATCAGAAAGCAAGGGATTGAAATGCAATTATGATGAAAAAAAAATAGAAGAAAAAGTTATAGAATTGATTTCATAAATTTTCATAATTTTTTGTTATTTTGTAATAATCATCCAAACTTATATTTCCTGGTCTTTTTTTTAAATCAAGTTTTAAATTATCAGATACAGAATAATTAACACCAAATATTGATCTATAAGCTTTGTTGATCATCTTTCTTTTATTTGAAAAAAAAATTCGCGTAACATGTTCCAAACTTTTAGGGTTCTTAAACTTAATATATTTATATTTAGGAGAAAAACTTAGTATCGAACTTTCAACTTTTGGTTTTGGCAAAAAACAACTGGCGGAAACATCAAAATGTTTAGTGATATTTAGCCTCCAATTACTTATAACACTTAGCCTACCGAAATTTTTTTCATTAACTTTTGAAATAATTCTTTCTGCAACATCTTTTTGAAACATAAGTATTAATTTTTTATAAGAGTGAAAAGAATTATTAGATAATATCCATTTAACTAGTATTTGTGTTGAAATGTTGTATGGAAGATTTCCAAAAATAACAATTTTTTCTTTACATAATTTATTTTCATCAAAAGTCAAAATATCAGAATTATTTACTTTAATTTTATTTTTATATTTTTCTGATAATTTAATAGATAAATTTTTATCTTTTTCAACTACCCAAACTTTTTTTGGATTTCTATTTAAAATTTCATTAGTTAAATTTCCAGTTCCTGGGCCTACTTCCAAAACATGGTCATTTGAGTTTAAGTTTGCTAAATCTACAATCTTTTTTATTATATTAAGATCAACTAAAAAATTTTGACCTAAACTTTTTTTTGGTTTTATTGTCACTTTAAATTTTTAAAAAACTGAAGGCATTCAAT
>CAJVZX010000021.1 GCA_913020625.1 uncultured Pelagibacterales bacterium | reverse complement strand
GCGGAATCAGAATATACTCTATTCACACGACTACTTTATTTTGTAGCAGGGAGTTAGAAGTTAGTTTAAATAAACTTTTGATAGTTGAATGGATAATATTAAATCAAAAACATTAAAGATTGATTATTTTAGTTATCTGAAAGCTTTATTTGACCTTATGAAGCCAAGGGTGATGTCATTAGTAATTTTTACCTGTGTTGTAGGTTTGTTAATTGCACCGACTAAAGTAAATTATTTAGATGCTATATTTTCTATTTTAGCGGTTGCTCTAGGTTCTGGGGCTGCTGGTGCATTAAATATGTGGTACGAATCTGACTTAGATTCTTTAATGACAAGAACATGCTTAAGACCAATTCCAACAGGAAAGTTAACAAGAAAACAAGCTTTTATTTTTGGAATTTCTACTTCTATAATTTCAGTGGTTGCCTTATATTTCTTTTCAAATTTAGTTTCTGCTTTGATATTATTAACTACAATTTTATTCTATATTCTTGTTTACACAATTTGGTTAAAGAGAAAAACTCCTCAAAATATAGTTATTGGAGGAGTAGCAGGTGCGCTACCGCCAGTGATTGGATGGACAATTGCTACAGGAGAAATATCACTTCAACCAATTATTTTATTTTTAATTATTTTCATATGGACACCATCACATTTTTGGGCCTTAAGTCTTTATAGGACAGAAGATTATAAGAATGCCAAAATTCCAATGCTGCCTATTACCTCAGGTGTTAATGTAACTAAATTAAATATTTTTATTTATTCAGTATTTTTATTTCCAGTAATCCTAGCTCCATTTTTTTTAAATTATTTTAGTTTTTTTTATTTATCTATTTCAGGAAGCTTAGGAGTTTACTACATGTATATTTGTTATAAATTATTTAAATATAAAAGTTCACGATCTGAAAAAAAAATGGCAAAACATATATTTGTATTTTCAATTTTGTTTCTTTTTTTAATATTTACGTCTATATTAATTGATAGCTTAGTATAATTATTTAATTTTATGTTTTCGAATTTAAAAGTAAAACTAGGGCTATTTTTTTTATTGATAACAATTTTTTCTATAAGTGTAATTAATTTACAAAAAAAAGAAAATTCGTCTATAAGATTTAAATTAATTACTAGTACCCATACAGATCTTCCCTGGGAGTTTAGTTCAGCTAATTCAACTTTAGAAATTAAAATTGGAGAAGTAACAAATGTTGAATATATTGTAAAAAATTTAGGTGATAAAAAAACATCAGGAATAGCGACCTTCAGCTATTATCCAAAAGAATTAAAGCCTTACATGATAAAAATAGATTGTTTTTGTTATGACACTCATGCACTTGAACCAGGAGAAAAACGTAAATTTGTGCTTACTATGATGATTGATCCAAAGGTGACAAAAGATAGCAAGACAAAATCGTTAGAGGAAGGTATTATGCAATTTATATTTTTTGAGAGTGAAAATTTTAAACAAAAAAATAGTTAAAGATGATTTTAGAAACAGTTAAATTTCAGCCAGACACATTATTATCCATGTGTGCAGTTTGTGTTAGTGACAGGTCGGGTGCTCAAATAGCATTAATCATTATTGTATCTTCATTCATTTTTTTGGGCTTAGCAAATTGGGCTTATAAAAAATATATTAAAAATAATCCAAAATTTCTCAAAAAATTTAAATTATAATTAAAATTTTAGTTTTTAGGTAGCTAAGCACAAGATTCTATACTAAAAAAAGCCATGAAGTACATTAGCACTAGAAATTCAAAAAAAACTTTTTCTTTTAAAGATGTATTTTTAAATGCACTGGCTCCTGATGGAGGGCTTTTTGTTCCACAAAATATTCCTTTTTTTTCAATAAAAGAGTTAAATGAGTTAAAAAAACTTTCATATAATGATCTGGCAGCAAAAATAATTATAAAATTTTGCTCAGAAGAATTTGAGGAAAATGAACTTAAAGAAATAGTAGAAAAATCCTACAAGAGCTTTAGATCGAAAGAAACTGTTATTTTAAAAAAATATGAAGATATTTATTTGCTTGAATTATTTCATGGTCCAACTTTAGCCTTTAAAGATATTGCCTTGCAAGTAATTGGTAATATGTATGAAAAATTTCTTCTAAATCAAAAAAATAAAATTAATATAGTTGTTGCAACATCAGGAGACACGGGATCTGCTGCAATAAATGCAATTAAAGGAAGAAATAAATTAAATATATTTGTACTACATCCTCAAAATAAAATTTCTGAAGTTCAGCGTAAATTGATGACTACAGTTAAGGAAAATAATGTTTTTAATATAGCTGTCAAAGGTAACTTTGATGATTGCCAAAATTTAGTTAAATCGATGTTTGTTGACAATGAATTTAAAAATAAAATTAATATGTCAGGTGTAAACTCAATAAATTGGGCGAGGATAATTTCTCAGATTGTTTATTATTTCTACGCATTTTTTAAAATAGAGGAAAAAGGAAAAAAAATAAATTTTTCAGTACCTACTGGAAATTTTGGGGATGTTTATGCAGGATATATTTCTAAGCGAATGGGCTTGTCAATAAATAAATTAATTGTTGCAACAAATCGGAATGATATTCTTAAAAGAGCTATTAATACAGGTGAGTATAAAATTGCAGATGTGGTTGAAACTATTTCACCAAGTATGGATATACAAGTGGCTAGTAATTTTGAAAGATTAATTTTTGATATAAATTCAAATGATGATTCAAATGTAAAAGAAAAAATGAAAAATCTTAAAGAGCAAAAGTTTTTTAAAATAGATAATAATCAATTAAAAAGTATTAAACATGATTTTGTCTCTGAAAGTTTAAGTGAAAAGGAAACACAAAACATTATCAAAAATTTTTATAATAAATTTAATGTCATTTTAGACCCCCATACTGCAGTTGGATATGGTGTTTTGAATAAAATTTCTTCTGAAGGAATTAACGTTGTTTTAGCAACAGCACATCCTTGTAAATTTCCTGAAGTTATTAATAAAGCCATAGGTTTAAAACCTAATTTACCAAAAGAGTTAGATTATATTATGAGTGCAAAAGAAAATTATGATCTAATTCCAAATAATTTGGATAAAATTAAAAATCATATACTGGAAAAAATTTAATTTTTTTCAGCTGCTTTTTTAGCCAGTTCGTCTGCTAAGTTATTGTAAATATTTGTTGAATGTCCTTTTATCCATTCCCATTTAACATCATGAAACTTAACCAGCTTATCTAATTTTTTCCAAAGCTCTTGATTTTTAACTGGTTTTTTTGCTGATGTTTTCCAGTTGTTTTTTTCCCAATTTTTAATCCATTTTGTTATTCCATCTTTAACATAATTTGAGTCTGTAAAAATTTTAAAAGATTTTTTTTTATTAAAATTACTCAAGGCCTTAATAGCTGCAAAAAGTTCCATTTGGTTATTTGTGGTATTGTTTTTGTTGCCAGAAATTATCTTTTCATTTTTACCATCTAGAATTATTGCAGCCCAACCACCTGCGCCTGGGTTGCCAATACATGATCCGTCTGTATAGATTTTAATCATTATTAAATACAGTAATCCTCATAGTTTTTGGCGCTATTATGAAATTCTAATCTTTTTAAATATTCCATTGGATCTTTAACAGTTAATAGAGCTCCTTTACTTAAATTTAAATAATCAAAAACTCTAGTTAATAAAAATCTTAATGCGGCGCCTTGACACAAAACCTTAAAATATTTTTTTTCCATTTTAGTAATTTTTCTAACTTTAGAGTAACCCTTGAGAAATTTTTTTGCTTTTGTCACATTAAAACTTAAATTTTGACTAAAACCATCAAAACATAAAGCATTTATGCAAACAGCTATTTCAAATGCATAATAGTCATTACAGGAGAAATAAAAATCTATAATTCCAGAAAATTCATTATTTTTAAAAAAAATATTATCAGGAAAAAGATCAGCATGTATTATTCCGTTGGGTAAATTTTTAGGCCAATTTTTTTTAATTTCGTTTAGGGTTTCTTTAATTTTCAATGGTAAATTTAATTTTATTTTTGAGCATTTTTTTTCAACTTTTTTAAATAACTTGTCCCATGAAACTAAAGATAATGAATTATTTCTTTTTATAGAAAGTTTTTTTGTGATTAAATGAAATTTGCCAACCTGAATACCAATTTGATAACAATTATCTGCACTTAAATTATTTTTAGAAGCTCCATCCAAAAAAGATACCAAAGCAGCAGGCTTGTTTTTTATCAATGATATATATTTATTATTTAGATTCTTAATTGGTTTTGGACATTTGAAATTATTCTTATTTAATTTTTCCATTAATTTCATAAAAAAAGGAAGATCTTTTTTTTGTACTCTTTTTTCATATATGGTTAAAATAAATTTATTATTCGAAGTTTGAATAAAATAATTTGTATTTTCTATTCCTTCTTTAATACCTTTAAATTTTAATACTTTGCCAATATCATATTTTTTAGTAAATAAATTAAGATCCTTTTTGTTAATTTTAGTATAGACAGCCATTATATCTATTTATTTAGTGTTAATTTTCCAGGAATTTTAAAATAAACATCTTCCTTTATTATATTTATTTCATTTATTTTTATATCAATTTTCTCTTTTATTTCATTTATAAATTTTTTGACTAATATTTCAGGAGCTGAAGCACCTGAGGAAATACCTATAGTTTTACATTTCATGATTTTTTTAATAGGAATTTCTTTTTCAAAGTCAATTAATTCAGAATTTTTACATCCTGATTTTTTTGCAACTTCTACTAATCGTTTTGAATTTGAAGAATTTCTACTACCAATAACAAAAAACATATCACACTTATTGGCAATTTTTTTAACAGCAACCTGTCTATTTGTTGTTGCATAGCATATATCTTCTTTTTTGGGCCCGTTAATGTTTGGAAATTTTTTCTTTAGGACATTAATTATATCTATTGTGTCATCAACAGATAATGTTGTTTGAGTAATATAAGAGAGATTTTTACCTGAATTATTACTATATTTTTTGGCATCATTAGTAGTTTCAATTAAATCAATTGTTTTTTCTGGCAATTGACCCATAGTTCCAATCACTTCCGGGTGATTTTGATGACCTATTAGTAAAATGTGAAAATTATTTTTATATAAATATTCAGCTTCTCTATGTACTTTTGATACTAATGGACAAGTAGCATCTATATATTCAATTTTTTTTAAACTAACATATTTAGGTATTGATTTTGGCACTCCATGTGCAGAGAAAATTACAGGTCTACTTTGATCTTTTATTTCATCTAATTCTTCAATAAAAATTGCACCCATTTTTTTTAAATTATCTACAACATATTTGTTATGTACAATTTCATGCCTTACATAAATAGGTGAACCATATTTGATTAAGCTTTTTTTTACTATTTCAATAGCTCTTTCAACACCTGCACAAAAACCTCTGGGTGCTGCTAAAAAAATAATTAATGAATTATTATTCATATTTAATTCTACTACTTTAAACTTGTATTATATCAAGCTCTTGTAGTTTTTTTTAAGGAATTTTTGATTTGCTCAAGATTTCGTTTAAAAAAAGCATCTAATTTTGATTTATCAATTGAAGTTTGAATAATTTTTGAAGTACTTTCAATTGCTATTTTAACTGAAGCATCTTTAATATCTTTTATTGCATCATTTTTTATTTGAACAATTTTTTGCTCCGTAATTTTCTTTCTGTTTTCTGAAGATTGAAAAAATTTCTCATTCATCTCAATTATAATTTTTTCACTTTCAGTTTTTGCTGCATTAATAATTTTTTCACTTTCTTTATGTGCGTTTTCAATTTTAAGCTGGCTATCATTTAACAATTTTTTTGTCTCGTTTTTTAATTTTTCAGCTTCTTCAATTTCGTTTTTAATTACACTAATCATATTATTCATTTGTTCATTAATTTTTTGAGGAACTTTTAGATAAATTAATCCTCCAATAAATATAACAAAAGAAATAGCTACCCAAAATGTTGCGTCAATTACCATAAATATTTTTCAATTTTTTTTTTTGATACATCTTTTACTATCGTAGAAATACTGCTTTTGTTTAATTCAACTTCCATAATACTTTTAACAATTTCTGTTGAAGTTTCTATAGCAATTTTATTTATATTATTAATTGAATTTTTTTTTAATATTTTAATTTCCTCTTCTGCAGCATAAATTTCTTTTTCAATTTCTTTATTAATTTGATTTTTTTTTTCACTAATGTTCTGATTTATTTTTTTTCTAGATTCATTCATTATTTTTCTAGCTTGATTTTTTGCTTCATTTAATATGTTGTCGTATTCTTGAATCTTTTTTTCTGATTCTTCTTTAAATTTTTCAGCTTGCTCTAAGTGCTGAAGTACTTGTGATTTTCTTGTTTCTAAACTTTCACTAATTTTTGGCAAAATTATTTGAGACAAAACAATATACAGAGAAGCAAATACTATGATTAGCCAAAAAATTTGCGAAATCCAATACTCTGGGTTAAGCTGAGGCATACCACCTTCCTCAGCTCCAAAACTATTAGTAGTTATCCCAATAAAGATTACTAAATAACTAATTAATCTAGTTAACATTAATTTTTCTTTAGAATGCGAAAAGTATTATTAATGCAACAACTAGTCCAAATAAACCTGTAGCTTCAGCTAAAGCAAATCCAAGCAATAGATTTGGAAATTGTTTTTGCGCTGCTGATGGGTTTCTCATCGCACCTGACAAGTAATTACCAAAAATAATTCCTATACCAACTCCTGCACCTGCTAATGCGATTGCTGCAAGTCCGGCTCCTATCATTTTTGCTGCTTCTAGTTCCATATATCCTCCTTTTTAATGGTGTAAGTTAAGTGCATCATTTAAGTAGATGCAGGTTAATATTGCAAAAACATAGGCCTGAAGAAAAGCGACAAGAATCTCTAAACCTGTTAATGCAACCGAAAAACTTAGTGGTAACCAACCACCAATTAATCCAAGGCTAATTACAAAGCCTCCGAATACCTTTAACATTGTGTGTCCAGCCATCATATTAGCAAACAGACGCACAGATAAACTTATTGGCCTGCTTAAATAAGAAATAATTTCTATAACTACAATTAATGGTAATAATATTATTGGTACTCCAGCGGGTACAAATAATTTAAGATAACTTAATCCATGCTTAACGAAACCAATTATTGTAACACCAACAAAAATAAATGAAGCCAATATAAAAGTTACTATTATGTGGCTAGTTACAGTGAATGAATAAGGTATCATTCCAAGCATATTACAAAACAGGACAAACATAAAAAGTGAAAAAATAAAAGCAAAATATGGTTTTGCTTTTGATCCAGCTGTATCATTAATCATTTTAGATATAAAAGTAAAACTTAATTCTGCAAGCAGTTGTACTTTAGTTGGAATTATAGATTTTTTTCTTGTTCCTATAAAAAACAAAATTAAAATAGTTAATGAACTTATAACCATAAACAAACTTGCATTTGTGAATGAAATATCAAGATTTCCTAATTTTATTTCGGGACCAATTCTATGAACATTGAATTGATGCATAGGGTTAGTTGCCATTAATTTTCCTTTTATTGTTTTTTATTAACATTTTTTTGCATAAGTTTTGCTGATCTAACGACATTAGTTATACCAGCTGCTGCTCCTACAAAAAAAAATATTATAATTAACCAAGGCTTACTATCAAACCAACTATCTAAAATATACCCTATAATTGTTCCTACTAATACTGCAGCTACCATTTCTGTACTTAATTTCAAAGCCATTCCTAAAGAAGCAGGTTTATTATTATCATTATTTAAGGTTTTTTTATCTATTTTAGCTTTTGCAATTTTTAGGCGAGTTTTTAAATTATCAGATTTTTTCATTCAAAAAATCTATGCAACTAATTCTTCTGCTTTTTGAAGATCAACAGCAACTAACTGGCTAATACCTTTTTCAGGCATAGTAACACCATATAACCTATCCATCTTTGACATCGTAAGTGCATGATGAGTAACAATAATAAATTTTGTTCTAGTAATTCTTACCAACTCTTCTAACAAATTACAAAATCTTGTAACATTAGCATCATCTAAAGGTGCATCAACTTCATCTAAAACGCATATTGGTGCCGGATTAGTTAAAAAAACTGCAAAAACTAGTGATAGAGCTGTTAAAGCCTGCTCCCCTCCAGACAATAAAGTTATGGATTGTAGTCTTTTTCCAGGTGGACTAACTAACATTTCTAATCCGGCTTCTAAAGGATCATCAGAATCTACCAATTCTAATTTTGCGTTTCCTCCACTAAATAATTTTGTATAAACTTCATTGAATTTTCTATTAACTTTATCAAAAGCTTCGATCAATCTTTCTCTACCTTTTTGATTTAATTCATTAATACTAGATTTTAATTTTATAATTGCTGATACAAGATCTTCTCTATCTTGTCCCATTTTCTTAATTTCTTTTTCATACTGATTTGTTTCTTCATCAGCTCTAAGGTTTACAGATCCTAGTTTCTCTCTCTCTCTTTTTTTGGCATCAAGTTGTTCTTCTTGCATTAAGCTGTCAGGTAAATTATCTTTACTAGTCAAATTAGAAAAGTCAAATAGGCTTGACTCGTTTAAATTTAATTCTTGGTCTATTCTTTCAAGTAAATCTAATCTTCTTTTTTTTAAGCCCTCTAATGTAGCAACTGAGGTAGCTCTTTTTTCTCTTATCAACATCATTTGTTCTTGAATATTTTTTAAACCATGATTATGCTGATTAAAAATTTCTTCAGCTTTATTGAGCTCATTTTCAATATTTATTTTCTCTTTTTCTGCAGACTTTATACTTTCAATAGCCTGTCCTTTTGATACTGCTAAATTTTGAGGTTGTTTTTCTAATTTATTTAAATTGTCTAGAATCTTTTCTTTTCTTAAATTTAGCTCATTCAACATTTTTTCTGAATTTAAATTTAAATTTTGCCATCTGTCAATTTCACTATCTATATTTATGGTTCTTTCTTTTCTTTTTATTCCATCACTTTTAATTGATTGATTTTTGCTTAGAGAACTAGCATATAGATCTTGTAAATTTCTAATTTTTTTATTTGATTGACTAATTTCTTCTATTCCATTTTTTTCTGAGAAATTTTCAAATTTTGAAATTAAGCTTTTTAGTTTATCAATTGAAAGGTCAATTAGTTTTGAGGCTTCTGTTATATCTCCACTATTAATTAATTTCTTACTTTGTTCAATTTCAGATAAAGAATCTCTTAAAACACTAGTGTTTTCTGCAGTGTTTAAACTAGAAAATAAATCATTTGAAGCGCTTTCAAGTTTTTTTTGTTCTAAATTTAAATTTGTTGTAGCTCCCTGAAGTTCTTCATCTGATTTTTTTTCAATATCAAAATATTTTGTTTCTAATTCTAGTAATTCTTTTTTTTCTTCTTTTAATCTTTTATTGTTTGAATTGGAGTCTGTAATAATACTTTTTTCTCTATCCATATCAACTTCTAAAGTTTTTAGAGAATCTGACATATCTTTGATATTTTTTTCTGCTCTTATTCCTTCATCCTCAAGAGCTTTAAGTTCGAGATTAATTCTTTGAAGTTTTGATAAGTTTTCTATATTTTTCTCTCTCAATGGTTTCAATTTGGAATTTTCTTCTTCTATGAGTTTTGTATAGTGGTTAATTTCAATTTTTAAAGCACTCACCTCATCTTCAGCTTCGCTATTAATTTCAGCCTCTAATTTAATTTCTTTATCAATATCTTGAAGTCTTAAATAATATAACCCTGCTTCAATTTTTTTAATTTCTTCAGAAATTAATTTATATTTGGTTGCTTCTTTTGCTTGTTTTTTTAAATTATCTAATTGTTTTTCTTGTTGGCGTCTTAATTCATCAGCTCTTTTCAAATTATTTTCAGCAGCATTTAATCTTAATTCTGATTCATGTTTTCTTGCATGAATACCAGAAATTCCAGCAGCTTCTTCAAGTATAGATCTTCGGTCAGATGGTTTTGCAGTTACTAGAGAACCAATTCTACCTTGACTAATTATAGAGGGAGAATGGGCCCCAGTCGAAAGATCAGCAAATAACATTCTAGCATCTCCCGCGCGGACTTCTTTTTCATTAATATAGAATCTTGAACCTTTATCTTTTTCTATTCTTCTTTTTATGTTGATAGTATCAAGTTCATTAAATTGTATTGGACCGTCTTTATTTGAATTATCAAGTATTATATTTACTTCAGCGATATTTTTTGAAGGACGATTTGCAGTGCCTGAAAAAATTACATCTTCCATACCCGAACCACGCATACTTTTTGCTGATGTTTCTCCCATACACCATCTTAAAGATTCAACAATGTTAGACTTTCCACAGCCGTTTGGTCCAACAATTCCTGTTAAACCATTTTCAATAGCAAAAGTTGTTTTTTCAACAAAAGATTTAAAACCATTTAATTGGATTTTTTTAAACTGCATACACAAACTATATCAGTTTTTCGATAGCTTTTTTTAAATTTTTATACTTAAGCGGTTTATCAAACTTTTTTTCATTAATAACAACCGTAGGTGTAGATTGAATTTTGTACTTTTTAGATGCCTCGATTCGTTCATTTAGAACTAAGTCTTCAATTTCTTTATCATTAATACATTTTTGAAAATCAATTTTTTTAATCTCAAAATTATCTAATGCCTTTTTAAGATTTTTATTAATATCCTCAATTGTTTCTCCTTTTGTCCATTTATTTTGAGTTTTATATAAATGATGTAAAAAAATTAATCTTTTATCATTATCTAAGCAATGAGTAATTTTAGCAGCATTTAATCCTGCTAAATCAAGAGGAAAATTTTTAAAGTAAATTTGAACTAATCCCTTATCAATAAAATCGGTCTTTAAGCTTGGATATATATTTTTATGAAAATCTGCACAATGTGGACATGTTAAAGATTCAAATA
>CAJVZX010000020.1 GCA_913020625.1 uncultured Pelagibacterales bacterium | reverse complement strand
ACCCACCAGAGAATAGATTTTGGATGCCTATTATAGTTCTACTATGCACCCATGTTCGCCGAGAATGTTTAGAACTGCTTTTCCCAACTTTCTGCCCTCTGAGCTTGAACCTCTCGGTTTTTCCCCAGATGG
Organism: uncultured Pelagibacterales bacterium; assembly: GCA_913020625.1. Lineage (GTDB taxonomy): Bacteria > Pseudomonadota > Alphaproteobacteria > Pelagibacterales > Pelagibacteraceae > CAJVZX01. The sequence continues at coordinate 11,141 of CAJVZX010000020.1, read as the reverse complement.
CCAGTTAAGAGTTGCCTCTTAATTCATTTATCAGATTATATTGAATCAAAATTATTTACTATCACCTTTTAATTGATTCTTAATTGTTACTAAAGGTTGTGTGAACATCGGGGATAAAATTAGTAACTGCTTTCTATCCAGCCTCCTCCAAGAACTTTATCTCCAACAGAATCTTTTGAATAAAAAACACATGCCTGACCTGGAGAAACTCCGCTTTCTTTTTTGTCAAGTTTAACTTTAACAATATTATCTACAAATGATATTTTAGTTTTAATTAATTCACCAGTGGATCTAATCTTTGCAAATAAATTAGAATTATATTTTTTAATATCATCACATAAAAAATTTAGATTTCTTAGTTTTATTTCATCAACTTCTAAGTCATGTTTATTTCCAACAATAATTTCATTTTTCAATGAATTAATTTTTACAATATATAAAGGTTCTTTATTGGCAATTTTAATTCCTTTCCTTTGACCAATTGTAAAATTTATTATTCCTTCATGTGTTCCGATAACTTTGCCATTCAAATCTTTGATATTCCCTTTTTTGTATGATTCAGGTTTAAATTTTCTAATAACAGAGGCATAGTCTCCATTTGGGACAAAGCAAATATCTTGGCTATCAGGTTTATCCGCAACATTTAAATTTAATTCTCTTGCAATTTCTCTTGTTTCTTTTTTTTGTAAATCGCCCAAGGGAAATCTTAAATAATTTAATTGTTCTTGAGTAGTATTAAATAAAAAATAGCTTTGATCTCTAGCATGATCAACAGCTCTATACATCTCAGAAATACCATTATTATTAAAACTTTTAACATAATGACCAGTGACTAAAACATCCGCTTTAAGATCTTTGGCTACATCATAAAGATCTCTAAACTTTACTGTTTGATTACATTGTACACATGGTATAGGCGTTTCTCCTTTTAAATAACTATCAACAAAATTATCAATTACTCCCTCTTTAAATTTTTTTTGATAATAAAGAATTTTATGGTCTATGTTTAATTGGTTTGAAACTCTTTTTGCATCAACTACATCCTGACCAGAACAACATTGTCTTGATTTTACAGATGCTTTGATATCATCATAAAGTTTTAGAGTAATGCCAATAACATTATAGCCCTCTTTTTTCATAAGTCCTGCAACTGTTGAAGAATCAACTCCTCCAGACATGGCCACAACTACAGATGTATCTTTCTCTGACTTTAACAAACCAAGAGAATTTTTTTTCTTTATTCTCATAATTATTTACTCTATCTAAATTGTTTTAATATATTTATTATAATTTTTCTATATATGAATTTTGATTATGAGCCTGGAGATTATGTTATCAATCCAAAAAATAAAAATTGGGGAATAGGACAAATTCAATCAATCATTAAGGAAAAGATTACTGTTAATTTTGAGAATAAAGGAAAACAAGTTATAAATGCTTCTAAAATTACCTTAAAGAAAGTGAAAAAATTTGAAAGAAATTGAATTTGAAAAAATAACCAGAAATTTACTAGAGACTTTTATAATTTCAGGAAAAATAGCTCTTGATTTAAGAGATAAAGGATTAATCACTAAGATAAAATTAGATAATACTCCTGTAACAAATGGAGATTTGAAGGTTAATGAAAAATTATGTAATAAAATAAAATCTATTACACCTAACATTCCTATTGTTTCTGAAGAGACCGTTAAACTAAATAAAAGAATTGTACATAAAAATTTTTGGTTAGTTGATCCTATTGATGGAACGAGCGATTACATAAATAACAAAGATCAGTTTACTTTAAATGCTGCTCTTATTATTAATTTAGAACCTGTTATAGGTATAATTTATGCACCAGCATTGAAAAGACTTTTTTATTCTTATGGATTTGCAAATGCTTTTGAAAAATCTGATAATAAAATAAAAAGTTTAAATTGTAAAAAAAAAAACAAATCGAATGAAATTATCGCTGTTTCTTACTCATCAACACCATCTGACTTAATTTTAAACATTCATAAAAAATATCAGGTAAATAAATTTATTGAAATGAGAAGTTCATATAAATTTTGTGTAATAGCATCTGGTGAATTTGATTTATACGCAACAGGAGCAAGAGCTTGTGAATGGGATATAGCTGCAGGTCATGCTATTGTAAAACATGCAGGCGGACTAGTTACTGATATTAAAGGCAATGAATTTAAATATGGTAAAGAAGAATATAAGAATACAAGTTTATTACTAAGAAGATCTAATGATCTTTCTAAATAAATATAATTATGATTAAAACAATTGCTATTATAGTAATATCTGTATCAATATTTGGGCTTTTGCTTTTCGTATTTGTTAAAAACCAGATTAAAAAAAGGATTGGTGATCATTTAAATAATGAAAAAAAAAATAAATTATAATAATTTTAGAAAATTTTTATAATCATTTTTTGATAAATCCATTACTTTTTTAGATGTTTCATAATCAAAACCTGATCGAGCAAGTATTGAAATATCTTTTTTATAAAATAAAGGCCTGTTATCCTCTTCTCTGTTTGGCCCTATTCTTCTTTTCTTGCAAAGTTTAATTGCTGAGAAAAAATCTTGATCTGAATTATCTGAAGTAATTTTGGAAATTGATTCTTTTATATAATTTTGTTTAATTCCTTTTTGCACTAAAAAATTTCTTATTTTTCTTAATGAATATCCTCTTTTAATAAAACTTCTTGATTTTGAATCTGAATAAAATTTATCACTTATAATTTTTTCTTTTTCTAGATCTAAAATAACAAAATCAATTAAATTTAATAATTCATTTTTATTAGAAAAAGATGCCGGAGATTTAAAATATTTCTTTAATAAATAAGTTCTTAACTGCTGCTTTGAAGGTGAATATTTTTCAAGATATGAAAATGAAAATTTTCTTATTTCTTCAATACTAGCCTCAAGATTTTTTTTATTTTTTCTAGGAATCATTAATATATATAATATAATATTAATATTATTTTATGCTTACACAGATTTATACTTATTTTACAATAGAAACAATTTATCTTTGGCTCAATTTTGGTGTTATACCTATTTGGCTTGTATTAATATTTTTTCCTAACTCAAAATTAAACAAAATATTTTTAACATCAATTTTTTTACCATTAATATTTGGGTTAATTTACGTCTATATATTTTACCAATTAATGCTCTTAAATGAAGATATTTTAGATTACCTAAGTATATATTCTGGTCTAGATGAATTAGCTGATTTATTCACAAATGAATTATTTCTTTTAATATTTTGGGTTCATTTTTTAGCAATAAATTTATTTTTAGGATCGTGGGTCTCTAGAGATGCTCTTAAATATAACATGCCCAAAATTTTTTCTGCAATTTCACTTATACTTATTTATTTTACTGGCCCTATTGGATTAATTGTTTATTGGATTTTAAGAATATTTTTTGCTAAAAAAATTAGTCTTTATGATTAAGCCATTTGATTTTTTTTTTGACTTCATAAGCCCTTATTCATATCTAGCACACAAACAAATAAGAAAATTAGAAAAAGAAAATAATATTAAAATTAATTATAAACCAATTCTTTTAGGAGGATTGCATAAATTAGCTGGTGTTACAGCTGCAGCATTTATCCCTTCAAAAACTAAATATATGATTAGAGACTGCAAAATGATAGCTGAAAAACATAATATTAAATTTAAATTTAATACAAATTTTCCAATTAATTCTTTAGCTTTAATGAGGGGGGTATTTCTTGCTCAAAATAAAAAAAAATTAGATCAGTATGTTGATTTTTTTTTTGATGCTTACTGGGAAGATGGATTAAATTTAAATAGTGATAAAATTTTAAATTCCATATTAATTAATTTAAATATTAATTTTAATGAATTTCAGTTAATTATATCAGATCAAAAAATTAAAAATAAATTAACAGTTCAAACTAATGAAGCCTATAACAAAGGTGTATTTGGAGCACCATCTTTTATTATTAATAATAAATTATTTTGGGGTCAAGACAGATTAGAATTTGTTTTAAAAGAAGCTCAAAGATAAAATTAAATATCTTTTAAATTTTTAGATGATATTATTTCCATTATTAAATATATATAAAATAAATTAATATGATTTTATATTAATGAAAAAAATTAATAAGCAATTAAAAAATAGTTTTTTAAAACAAAAATTAATTCAAATTTGTAGATTTTTTGGATACGAAATTATTGACCAAAATTCATTTGAAGTGCCCTCATTAAATAAAAAACTTGGTGAAAACTTAAGCATTATGGGAAAAAAGTCCATAAATATTCCATTAGGCGAAGTTAAGATTACAAGAAAAGTTAAATCTTTATCTGTTTACCTTAGAACTTGTTCTAAAGTAAATTTATGGAACCAAAATAAAAAAAGAATATTTGAATGTTCAAAATCTGAATATTCAATAAGAACTCTTTTTTCAATTTTAAAATCATTATCCTACGCAAAAAAAAGCTTAGAAAATGTTAATTTAGAATTAATAATTATTGATGACAATTCAGATAAAGATTTTTTAGAAGTTTTAAACTCTATAATTAAAAAATTTGATATAAAAAGTTCGCTTCTTAATTTAAATAAAAATGAATTTAAAAACATTACTAGAGATTCAAATTTTGCAAGCATTTTAAAATCATATAATCATGCAAAAGCAAGTGCAGAAGATTTAATTTACTTTGTTGAAGATGATTACATACACGAAGAAATAGCCATTCAGGAAATGCTACTTACTTATGAAAGAATTTCTAGTCAAATTAAAAAAGAAATTATTATTTTTCCCGTAGATTATCCATTTTTATATGCACAAAATACTCCAACATACATTCTTTTGGGAAATAACAAACATTGGAGAAAAACAGATCAAAGTTTAGCAACTTTATTGGTTAGTAAAGATATGCTGATTAATTATTGGAATAATTTTTATGAATTTGCCACTGTTGTTACTGACCCGGCTGAAAAACCTTTACATGAAATTTATGAAAAAGAAGCTTGTTTTTCACCTATTCCTTCGTTAGCTCTGCATTGTACTAATATCAATTCAATTTATGGATTGTCACCAAATATAGATTGGAAAAGAATCTGGGAAGAGAACAAATTATAATTTTCTAACCTATTTTTATATTTATTTTTTTTTGGATTAAAAAAATTATTTTCATGACCTTTGTAGATAAATTTATATCACTAATTTTTCTCCTATATTTAACTGCGTCATGAAAGACTTTCAACATATTTTCAAGGGAAGTATTATTAAAACTATATGATATAATTTTTTTATTTTTAACTTTTAATATAAGTGATTTTGTTTTATATGCATCATACTTTATTGAGCCTTTGTCTCCTTTTATTTCAAATCTACGTTTAGGAATTTTACAATCATTTGAAAAAAAAATATCTATAGTCTTTTGTTTACAAAATAAACGTAGATGTAATTTTTGAAAAATAAATTTTTTTTTAATTATAGTTTTCTCCTTTAATATTTTAATTTTATTGGGAAAACCAACTAACTTAACTGCAATCGCCAAAGGATGAGGCAACCAATCAAAATAAGGTAATTCAGTACTAGATTTATTATTAATTTTATAAATTTTCTTGAATTTTCCAAATTCAATTTTTATTTTTCTGTAATTTCCTATTAGCTTTAGCTTTTTTTCTAATTTTTTAAAAGCTGGGTTATATAAATCAGTATGATTTACTAGTACAGGATGTTTAACATTATGAGATAAAATGTTAATTTTTTTTAATTCATGAATATTTTTAACTATAGGTTTTTCAATAATTAATGGTTTTTTTTTAGTTAAAATTTTTTTTATATACTCATAATGAGTGTTTAATGGAGAGGCTATTATATAAGCATGAATATTTTTTTTATTTTTTGAAAAAAACTTATTTCTATTATTATAGAATTTTACGAATGTATTTTTTCTTGTATAATTTTTTTTTCTTAATACTTTTATTAGATTAAAATGTTCATTTTTTTTTAGTACCTTAAAATATTTACGCCCTATTCTACCTAGCCCAATTAATGCGATATTTAACATGTTGCAAAATTTTTATTTTTGGAAAAATAATTATAAATTTACTTTTTATTTTTTAAAACCTTTATATAAATATAAGTTATCTGAGTACCATTGTATAATCTTGGGCAAGTCTTTGTTCAAGTTAAATTTCGGCTTCCATCCAATTTTTCTTATTTTTGAAGAAGATATTGAATATCTTTTATCATTATAAGGTCTATCTTTTACATGTTTAATAAATTTTTTTGGATCTTTATTTAAATATTTGCAAATCGATTTGGCTAAATCTATATTTGAGTATGATTCATTGCTACCTATGTTGTAAATACCATTATTTTTTTTCTTAATTAATAGAATAATTGCACTCGCAAAATCTTGTGCTGATAAATAAAATCTTTGATTTTTCCCGTTGCCGTGAATTGGAATTTTTCTATTTTTTAGCAAACTAATTATGCACCGTGGAATAAGTTTTTCTGGGTACTGCCTTATACCATAAATATTATTACCTCTAACTGTGATAATTTCTTTCTTATAAGAATACTTATAACTATTGATAAATATTTCAGCTGCTGCTTTTGAAGCTGAATATGGATTTGTCGGTTCTATTTTTTGCTGCTCAGTGCATTTGCCTAAAAGTTTTTCTCCATAAATCTCATCAGAGCTGATATGAATAATTTTTTTAACTTTATTTTTTATACATTGTAATAAAAAAGCATGTGCCCCTACAGTATTTGTAAGCGAAAAAGAATGAGGAGATATGAAAGAATTATCTACATGACTCTCTGCAGCAATATTTATTGCTAGATCAACATTTTTTAAAAGTGTAGAATAGGTATAGTGCTTGATAATATCACCCCTAACAAACTTAACTCTTGAGGATGTTATTATATTTTCGAGATATTTTTTATTACCAGCATAAGTTAATTTATCAAATATAATAATTTTACTTTTAGGAAATTTCTTATAAACCTCTTCGCATATATGGGAGCCAATAAAACCTGCTCCTCCTGTGATAAATATTTTTTTAATTAGCATATTTGATTAACTATTAAATGTTTTTTATTTGTTGAAAAATTTATTTATGAGATTAAATAAGCAAAATTGCCACTAATATCAATGAATGTTGTATAAATAGTGCTGCTATACGAAAGACAGCCTTTAATTTTATTAAAATTAAAGGCTGTCTTAAAATGCTTATTTATTGAACATTTCTTTTAATGCTTTTGCTGGTAAAAATTTTACCTTTTGGGAAGCCGAAATTTGGATTTGTTCTCCAGTTCTTGGATTTCTTCCAATTCTAGCTTTCCTTTTTGCCACCTTATAAGTACCAAAACCCGCTATTTTAACTTGCTCATCACCTTTTAAGCAGTCTAAAATTATAGATGTTATGCCATCAAATGCCCGCTCAGCATCAGCTTTGCTTTGATTATGTGCAGCAGCTATTTTTGCAATTAACTGTTTTTTATTCATTTTGGCTCCATTTCCTTTTTTTTTACTAATGCCAATAAATGTCTTATAAATCAACATTTTTATTTGTGTTTATTTAATTTAATAACACAACATATAGATTTAGTTTAAAAAACGTTAATTTTAAACGATTATTTAAGCTGTATAATAAAAGCTTAAAACAGACCAAGATCTTTTAAATCATTAAAAGTTGCAAAAAACATTAAAAACATAAGTAAAAATAACCCGATTCGAAAAAAACCTTCTTGAGTTTTCTGGTTTAATGGACGCCCTAAAATTTTTTCAAAGAAATAAAACATTAAATGCCCACCATCTAACATTGGAATTGGAAACAAATTAATAAGTCCAAGGCTAATAGAAATATAAGCCATAATACTTAAAAATGGGATTATTCCAAGATTTGCAACTTGTCCTGTAATTTTTGCTATTCTTATAGGTCCGCCCAGTTGAGATGAGTCTCCTGATCCAGTAAACATTGTGCCTATATATTTTAATGAAGAAACACAAACAAAAATAACTTCTTTACTTGCATAATAAATTGCTTTTGTTGGTCCAAGTTTAACATGATTAATCTCATTATTAAAGGGAGTAAGTTTAATACCAATCATTCTTCTACTAATTTTGTTTCCAAGCATATCTTCACTTTCAACATAATTTGGTTTTACTCTTAATTTAATTTCTTTATTGCTTCTTAAAACTGTAAAATCTATAATTTCTGCAGTTGAAGCAGTAATAAATGTAGAAACTTGCAAAATACTATCTATTTTTTTGTTATCAATAGAAATAATTTTATCATTTTTTTTAAATCCAGCTATATATGCAGGACTATCTTTTTGCACTTCACTTATAACAGCCGGTGTTAAATCTTTACCAGCAAACATATAAATAAAACTGAAGATAAATATAGCTAAAATAAAATTTGCAATAGGCCCTGCTGCTACAATTAAAGATCTTTGATATAGTGGTTTAAGAATAAATAATTTATTTCTATCTACTTTTGAATATTTATTAATTAATTCTTGTTGTTCACTCTGACTAAAAACATTTCTATCACCAAAAAATTTTACATAGCCACCAAGTGGTATCCAACAAACTTTCCATCTTGTTCCAGATTTATCGTTCCATCCAAATATTTCTTTTCCGAAACCAATAGAAAAATCAGTAACTCCAACTCCATATTTTTTTGCAAAGTAATAGTGTCCATATTCATGAATAAATACAACAACACTAATTAAAATTATAAATGGTATAATAATATTTGCTATTCCCATGGTCCTTTTATTATTTTATTTTTAATTTTTTTTTTTTTATTAAAGAATAATATCAAAATTATACCTGATATAAAACCACCAATATGAGCGGCATATGCAACTCCTCCTCCTTGTGAGTTTGATAGAACTGAATTAATAAATTGTAAAACAAACCAAAAACCAAGCACATATAAAGCTCTAATTTTAATTAATTGACTAAAAAATCCAAATGGAATTAAAACTAAAACTCTAGCATTCGGATGATTAATTAAATAAGCACCTAAAACTCCACCTATTGCTCCACTTGCTCCAACCATAGGGACTTGTGAGCTTGTATCTGCAAAAACTTGTGCCATCGCAGCCCCTATTCCACATAATAAATAAAAAATTAAAAATTTTATTTTACCAAGATTATCTTCAATATTATCTGCGAAGATCCACATATAAAGCATATTTCCAATTAAATGCATAAATCCGCCATGAACAAACATTGAAGAAAAAATAGTAAAGAAAGCTGGTATGACATAAAGATCTTGTGATAACTGATTGTTTCCCAAAAGAACAGATGGAATTAATCCAAAAGAATAAAAAAAAGTTCCTGTCCTGTAAGAACTCGAGCCAAGCTCAATTAAAAAAACCAAAACACAAATGCTAATTAAATAATATGTGACAATAGGTTTGCTACTTGTCGGATTGTCATCTTTCAAAGGAATCATAAATTAAATTATATTCTTAAATAACCTAATTAAAAACTTATCTTAGCTTCCAAGCTAAAATTGGCACCAAAGTTGCAACAAAAAAAGACCAAAATAATAAGGATTGAGAAATTAAAGCTGGAAAAATATGAATTGGAAATAAAATACCAACCAAAATACTGCTCGAAAAATTTGGTGTTGGAAATAAAAGCAAACCAAATATTAATCCTAATAATATAGAGACAAATGCATTTTTCTCTTTAAATCCTTTGTTATAGAAACCGTAAAAAACCGTAAAAACAGCTGCACAGCAAAAAAGATCGGCTAATAAAAAAAGATAAAGAATACTAAAACCTTTTGAGGCAATTATAAATGAAATCAAAGATAGAATTACAATAAAATATCGTGATAATTTTAAATAATTAGTTTTTGGCCTTAATTTTAATGCTTCTCTTCCATCTACAATAACTAAACTAGATATCGCATTAACCAAAGTATCGACTGTACTTACAGTTAAAGACACGGCAAGCACTATTATTATTATTGATAAAATTTCAATTTGATCTTTTAGTAAAATTGAAAAAAATGCTAAATCGGGATTAATTTTTGAATTTTGAGATATTGCTACCAATCCACTAAAGCCCATAAAAAATACAATTGGAATAATAATAAAAAAAGAGACTAATAAACTTTTCTTTAGTATTTTATTATTCTTTGCTGCAAAAACTCTTTGCCAGTTTCCTTGATGAAAAAGATTAGTGGCAGCTACAGCTATAAAGAAAGTAAGTCCTGCTGTATAATTGGGAATATACTTGGTGCTTAATAAATGTGGAGCATTTTGTTTTATCAATTCAAAAGAAAATTGATCACTATTAAATGATAAAAGATAATTAATAGCAATTAAAAGAAGTAATATAATAATAAAAAATTGAATATTATCAGTAAATATTGAAGCTCTCAAACCACCATACAAAGTATATGTAAGTGTTGTAGTTATTACAATTATTGCTGTAATCCAAAGTGAAGTACCAGATATATATTGAACTAACATCGCAACAGCTGTTACTTCGGCACATAAAAAAATAAACATGTAAAAAATTGTTAAAATTAAAATTAATTTAAATAAATCTTTACCAAATCTACTTTTTATAAATCCTGTTAATGTTTTGCCCTTTGGAAAAATACTTCTTAATTTAATTCCTAAATATATAAGAGCAATCATTGGAAACGCTGTTCCTAAAGAATAACCGATTACTGAGCCAATTCCTCCCCAAGTTGCTGCTGAGGCTGGTCCAAATAAAATCCAAGCTCCTAAAGCAGAAGCAACCAAACTTGTTGTTAGAGATAATGCTCCAACGTCTCTATTTGCTGTTAAATAATTATTTAACCCCTGATATTTTTTGGAATAAATTAATCCTATCAGTGCAAACGCTATACTTACTGTTAAAATTAAAAGTAATGATAAATTTTGACTTAAAAAATTTGCTTGATCCATGTTCTCCCTTTCTGAATTACCGGACAGGTTCTTAGGGTATAATCTCAGTCATTTAAGACACCCCTTAGAATTAATTTATGATAACAATATATTTGGTGTAATTAAAGCTAATTCTTCTATGCCTTCATTTCGTAGAAAAAAACATGATGAAGTTCATGTATTCCTTCATAAGCAAAATAAATAGCTAACGCAAAAAGTAAAATGCTTGATGCTCT
>CAJVZX010000019.1 GCA_913020625.1 uncultured Pelagibacterales bacterium | reverse complement strand
CCCCAAATACCAATAATTAAAAACATTGGTATTAAACCACCTTCAAAAAATAAATAAAATATCACAAGATCTAAAGAACAAAAAACTCCTATCATTAAAGTTTCTAAAACTAATAAAGTTACCAAAAATTCTTTAAGGCGAGATTTTATACTTGAAATGACAGATAAAACACAAATTGGTATTATTAGTGCTGTTAATAAAATAAAAAATATTGATATTCCATCTATTCCTAATTTAAAATTTACATATCCTCTTAACCATTCTCTATTTTCTACAAATTGAAAATCTGATGAAAGGTTATCAAACAAAAACCATAAATAAATTGTTAAAGCAAAATTAGTAAAAGATGTAAAAATAGCTACATATCTGGCATTTAAATTATTATTTTCAGGATTATTTTTTATGAACAATATAAAAAGTGCTCCTATTAATGGAAAGAAAATAATAAAAGATAAAATAGGAAAGTTCATTTAATTAAAATTAAATATGTTAATAATATTGAAAAGCCTATCAACATTATAAATGCATAATGATAGATAAATCCATTTTGAAATCTCACTGCTAAGATTGAAAAATATTTAAATAATTTAGCTAATCCATCTGGTCCGAATCTATCAATAGTTTTGACATCTCCTCTTAACCAAAAAAATAAACCAATTTTTTTAACAGGGTTAACAAATAAAAAATCATATAATTCATCAAAATACCATTTGTTTAATAAAAAATTATAAATGTATTTATTTCTTTCTTTAAGTGTATTTAAAAATATTTTATTTTCTGAAGTGAATTTACCGTGATCAGTAAATAAATAATAAGAAATTGGTATTGAAACTAAAATTAATGTAGATGTTATGATTAAAAGCCATAATGGCGGATGATCATGATTAATTTCTGACAAAAATACAATTGATTCTTTCCAAAATAAATAACTACTTTCTTCACCTATTAAAAGATTTTTGAACAAATAACCTGAAAAAATAGCACCTAATGCTAAAATAATTAATGGAATTATCATTACCAATGGTGACTCGTGAATTTTATCAATAGAAATTTTTTTGTTTAAATATTGGCCATGAAATGTTTTGAACATTAATCTCCATGAATAAATTGAGGTTAATAATGCAGTAAACACACCAATTCCAGCAGCACAATAACCAACGGATGAACCTCTAAGATATGCAAATTCTATAATTGCATCTTTAGAATAAAATCCAGATAAAAATGGAAAGCCTGTTAAAGCTAAGGTTCCAATGATCATTAAAATCCATGTATATGGTAATTTCTTCCAAATACCCCCCATTAAACGGATATCTTGTTCGTTTTTAAGTGAATGAATAACTGAACCTGATCCTAAAAAAAGTAGTGCTTTAAAAAATGCATGTGTAAATAAATGAAACATAGCAACGTGATAAGCTCCTACTCCAGCTGCAAAAAACATATATCCTAGCTGGCTACATGTAGAATATGCAATTACACGTTTAATATCGTTTTGAACAAGAGCAATTGTAGCTGTAAAAAAAGCTGTCATCATTCCAATAATCGCAACTACATTCAGTGCAAATTCAGAATATTCAAATAATGGTGAACATCTAACTACTAAAAAAACTCCTGCTGTAACCATTGTAGCAGCATGAATTAATGCAGAAACTGGTGTTGGACCTTCCATTGCATCAGGTAACCAAGTATGTAAAAAAATTTGTGCTGACTTACCCATTGCTCCAATAAATAAAAGAAGACAAGTTAATGTTATTACATTGAAATTAATTCCAAGAAAATTTATTTCTTCATTTAAGTAATTAGGTGCATTGGAAAAAACTTCCGTATAATTTAATGTTCCAAAAAAATAAAAAATGAGAAAAATTCCTATTGCTAGACCAACATCACCTACTCTATTTACAATAAAAGCTTTTATTGCTGCTGCATTTGCAGATGGTTTTTTATACCAAAACCCTATTAAAAAATAAGAACATAAACCTACTCCTTCCCAGCCAAAAAATAGTTGAAGAAAATTATCTGATGTTACCAATATTAACATTGAAAAAGTAAACAAAGATAAATAAGACATAAATCTTGGTTTATGAGGATCATGTGACATATAACCGATAGAATAAATATGAATCAAAGATGAAATTAAGCATACTACAACCAACATAATAGATGATAGAGCATCAATCTTGATTGCCCAATTAACATTTAATGTTCCAGAATTAATCCAAGTAGCTAAATGAACAACACTTGAATAATTTTCAGTAATTACTTTATAAAAAATAATAAATGATAATATGGAAGAAAGAGATACTAATAAACTTGTTGTAACTTGAGAAAATTTATTACCAAGACGATTTCCAAAAAAACCAGATAATATAGCTCCAAATAATGGAAGAAAAATAATTGCAATTTCCATATTAACCTTTTAAAGATTTTATTTCTTCAACCCTTATTGTTCCTTTATTTCTGTAATAGACAACAATAATTGCTAAACCAATAGCTGCTTCGGCCGCAGCAACGGTTAAAATAAACATGGTAAATACTTGTCCAGTTAAATCATTAATAAAAATTGAAAATGAAACTAAATTGATGTTAACAGCTAAAAGAATAAGTTCTATAGACATTAAAATTACAATTACATTTTTTCGATTAAGAAAAATTCCAATTATTCCAATAGAAAAAATTATCACTCCTAAAATTAAATAATGACCTAAACCTATTTCAGTCATCAAATTTCACTCCTTTATTATTTTCAACTTCAATCAATTGAACACCTTCTTCTTTTTCTCTGGAAATTTGTCTGAAATAACTTTGCTTTTTTACACCTTCCCGTTTTCTAAATGTTAGAACAATGGCTCCTATCATTGCGACTAAAAGAATCATTCCACTTAATTGAAATAAATGAATATAATCAGTATAAATTATATTACCTAGAGCATGAGTGTTGCTCATGCTATCGTTAATTTCTAGTGAAATAGCATTTGAAATATTTGGTTTATATTTCCAACCACCTACTACAAACAGAAGTTCAAAGAAAATAATTGTACTTATTATAAAACCTACTGGTATATGAGAGGTGCTATCTGTAGCTTTAAACCATTCATTTTTTTGCTCAGCTACATTAAGCATCATCACTACAAACAAAAAAAGTACCGCAACAGCTCCAACATAAACAATTAGCATAATCATTCCCAAAAACTCTGCTCCAATCATAATAAACAGACAGGAAATGCTTATAAAATCTAAAATTAAAAAAAAAACTGAATGTACAGTATTTTTAGAAACTGTTAGCATTATTGCTGAAATTACAGCTATTGTTGAAAAAAAATAAAAAAAAATAGAATGTGCTATCATTTATCTGTAGGGCCTATCTGCTTTAATATTTGAGGCTAGTATTTTTTCCCACCTATCACCATTATCTAATAGTTTTTCTTTATTATAATAAAGTTCTTCTCTGGTTTCTGTTGCAAATTCAAAATTTGGACCTTGAACAATTGCATCAACCGGACACGACTCTTCACACAATCCGCAATAAATACATTTTAACATATCAATATCATATCGAGTAGGTTTTCTGCTTCCATCTTCTCTTTGCTCTGACTCAATTGTAATCGCTTGTGCTGGACAAACTGCTTCACATAATTTACATGCAATACATCTTTCCTCACCATTAGGATAACGCCTCAATGCATGTTCTCCTCTAGCTCTTGGACCAATTTTTCCTTTTTCAAATGGATAGTTAATAGTTTTTTTCGTTTTAAATATTTCTTTAATAGCTATGAATAAAGCTTTAATAAATTCAAAAAGTGTAATTATTTTAATTATTCTTAAAAAAGTCATATTTTATTTCACTGGTAGTAAATCAAAATAAAAAAGAAAGCTTGAAGTTAAAATTACCCATATTAAGGATAAAGGTAAAAATATTTTCCAACCTAATCTCATTAACTGGTCATACCTATATCTGGGTACTATTGCCTTAACTAAAGAAAATAATAAAAATAATAAAAGTATTTTTATTATCATCCATAAAGGTCCAGGAACTAAATTAAATGGAAAAATGTCAATTGGTGATAACCACCCGCCCAAAAATAAAATTGAGCCCATTGCACACATTAATAAAATATTTGCATATTCACCTAACCAAAACATTGCATACATCATTCCAGAATATTCAGTTTGATAACCAGCAACTAACTCGGCTTCTGCTTCTGGTAAATCAAAAGGAGGTCTATTTGTCTCTGCTAGTGATGATATAAAGAAAATTACAAACATTGGGAATAAAGGAACAACAAACCATATCTTTTCTTGTGCTAAAACAATATCTCCTAAATTCAGTGAACCTACACAAAGTAATACGTTAATAATAATTACACCTATAGAAACTTCGTAAGAAACCATTTGTGCTGCAGATCTTATTGCTCCTAAAAAAGGATACTTAGAATTTGAAGCCCATCCTCCCATTATAATTCCATAAACTCCTAAAGATGAAATGGCAAAAAGATATAGTATTCCTGCATTAATATCAGCAAGCACAAAATAATTATTAAACGGAATTACAGCCCATGCAATTAAAGCTAAAGTCATTGTAACTATTGGAGCTAAAATAAAAATAACTTTATTTGCGGTAGCTGGAATAATAATTTCTTTAAACATATATTTTAATGCATCTGCTAATGACTGAAGCAGTCCAAATGGTCCAACAACATTTGGGCCTCTTCTTTTTTGAACAAAAGCCCAAACTCTTCTGTCTAACCAAACAATCATAGCTACAGAAACTAGGACTGGTATTAATAAAAAAAGAATTTTGTAAACTTCATTAAATATAATAAAAATATTATCTGACATTTATCCCTCAGTACCTGTCAATTTAAAATTATTCTTTACCGTTTTGCATTCAAGCATTGTCTTTGAAGCTCTACATATAGGATTGGTAAAGTAATAATCGATTTGTTTAATTTCTAATTTTGAATTTATAAAAGGTATTTTTGATTGGTTTATCTCACTAGAATTTTTTTCTTTAGTTATATAGCTTTCTTTAGAATATAAATTATTTGATTTAATAAGTTTTGTTTCTAAGTCAAATTTATTTATAATATCCAAACGTTTGTTTAAAAATTGTGATATATTATTTATTATTTCCCAATCTTCTTTTGACTCTCCTGGAGGATAAGATGCCTTAAAAGCTTTTTGAATTCGACCTTCTAAATTAACATAATAACCATCTTTTTCAGTGTAAGCAGCGCTCGGTAAAATTACATCTGCTATAGATGCGCCTTTATCACCATGGCTACCTTGGTAAATAATAAATTCATCTTTTTTATTAAATTTTAATTCGTCAGCACCTAATAAATAAATTAATTTAAATTCATTATTATTTAATTTATTCAAAACTTCATAATTATCTTTTTTTGTAATTTTATATAAACCTAAATCCATAGCACCAACATTAGAAGCTCTTTGAGTTAAAATATTAAAAGAATTCCAATTGGGATTAATTTTGTCATTTTTTGTTAAAAAATTTTTAATTGACTTAAAAATATATTCTGCAGCATCAGAATTAAGAATGGACTCACCAATTATTATTAAAGGTTTTTCCGAATTTTTTATTTTTAAAGAAACATGATGTGACCCTTCAATAATATCTTTTATAACTGAAGTGTCATGACCTATTATTTCATATGGATACGTAAGTTCTCCTGGATCTCCAATTGAATAAATTTTAATTTTATTTTTAACATATGATTTTCTAATTCTAGCGTTTAAAATGGCTGCCTCTTGTCTTGGATTTGTACCAATTAATAAAATTAAATCTGCTTCTTCAATTCCATTTATTGTTGAATTAAATAAATAATTTATTCTTTCATCAGGATTTAAATACCTCTTTTCATTTCTAAATTCTAAATTTGTTGAATTTAATGATTTATTAAAAAATTTTTTAAAAATATACATACTTTCTAGATCAACTAAATCGCCAATAAAGCCAGCTATTTGACTTGGTTTAGTGTTTTTAATTTTATTAATCACAAGTTGAACTGCATCTGTCCAATTGCTTTTTATTAATTTTCCATTTTCTCTAATATAAGGTTTATCTAGTCTTTGTTTTAACAAACCATCACAAGCGTATCTTGTTTTATCTGAAATCCACTCTTCATTGATGTCTTCATTAATTTTTGGAAGAATTCTTTTTACCTCCCATCCATAAGTATCTACCCTTATATTGGACCCAACAGCATCCATTACATCAATTGTTTCTGTGTTTTTTAACTCCCATGGTCTCGCCTCAAAAGCATAAGGTTTTGAAGTTAAAGCACCAACTGGACATAAATCTATAACATTAGCAGATAATTCTGATTCCATTGCTTTTTCTAAATAGGTTGTTATTTGCATGTCTTCTCCTCTACCTATTGCTCCTATTTCATCAATTCCCGCAACCTCTGTTGCAAAACGAATACATCGTGTGCAATGAATACATCTGGTCATCTCTGTTTTAATTAATGGACCCATGTATTTTTTTTTTACAGACCTTTTTTTCTCAGTAAATCTGGAAAGATCAAGACCGTAAAACATTGACTGATCTTGTAAATCACATTCTCCACCTTGATCACAAACTGGACAGTCTAGTGGATGATTGGCTAATAATAATTCCATGACATTTTTTCTAGCTTTCTCTACTTTTAAAGTATTAGTTTTAATATTCATTCCCTCAGTAGCAGTTGTGGCGCAAGAAGCTATTGGTTTTGCTGATTTTTCCATTTCAACTAGACACATTCTGCAGTTGCCAGCTATTGAAAGTTTTTCATGATAACAAAACCTGGGAATCTCTGCTCCTGCTTGCTCACATGCTTGAAGAACTGTAAGACCTTCTTCAATTTCAATTTCTTTATCGTTAACAATTAATTTAGGCATTATCTTCTTCTAGTAAATGTTGATCTATCAAATAAGGAATATTTTTATTTTGTTTAATTATTAATGGATCTGAACTATTTCTTTTTTCTATTTCTTTTCTGAAATGTCTTAACAATCCTTGAACAGGCCATGAAGATCCTTCACCAAATGCACAAATTGTATAACCTTCAATTTGTTTTGTTACCTCAGATAGTAAATCTATTTCTTTAATTGATGCATTGCCTTTAGCCATACGTTCCAACATTCTCCACATCCATCCAGATCCTTCTCTGCAAGGAGTACATTGGCCACAACTTTCATGTTTATAAAATTTTGCTATTCTTGCCATACATTTAATAATATCCTGATCTTTATTTATAACCACAATTCCTGCAGTACCTAATCCGCTTTTTTCTTTTATCAATGAATCAAAATCCATTGTAATCGTATCACATATATTTTTAGGTAATAAAGGCATAGAAGATCCTCCGGGTATAACCGCTTGAAGATTGTCCCAACCACCTATCACTCCACCAGCATGCTGTTCTATTAATTCTTTTAATGTAATTCCCAATTCTTCTTCCACGTTACAAGGATTATTTACGTTCCCAGAAATACAAAATATTTTAGTTCCCGTATTTTTTGGCTTTCCTAAAGAAGCAAACCATTTACCACCTCTTCTTAAAATTGTTGGTACAACTGCTATAGTTTCAACATTGTTAACTATAGTAGGACATCCATATAATCCAACAAGAGCCGGAAAAGGAGGTTTTATTCTTGGTAGGCCTTTTTTGCCTTCTAAACTTTCTAATAATGCTGTTTCTTCACCGCAAATATATGCACCAGCACCATAATGAATATGAATATCAAGATCCCATCCACTGTTACATGCATTTTGTCCTAAAAAATTTTTTTCATATGCCTCTTCAATTGCTGTTTGTAATTTTTGTCCTTCACGAAAAAATTCACCTCTTATATAGATATAACACGTGTGTGCTCCAACCGCGTATGAGGATATTAAACAGCCTTCAATTAACTTTTGTGGTTCAAATTTAAATATATCTCGATCTTTACAGGTTCCAGGTTCGGATTCATCGCCATTAATAATAAGGTAATGTGGTCTACTTCCAATTTCTTTTGGAGCAAAAGACCATTTTAAACCTGTTGGAAAACCAGCCCCACCTCTACCCCTTAATTCGGATAGTTTGATTTCATTAATAATCCATTCTTTTCCTTTAGATAATATTTCTTTTGTATTTTTCCAATCTCCCCTTGAAATAGCAGAGTCTATTTTCCAACTTTCATCGTTATACAAATTTGTGAATATTCTATCAGTATCTTTAAGCATTTTTAATATTTAGCAATGTTGTTCTTTTATTTTCTGGTTCAGCACTTTTTCTATTTCTATAAGAACCGGGTTTTGGTTGTTTGTCGTTCAAAATCATTTCTATAATTTCTTCCGTTTTTTCTTTATCTAAATCTTCAAAATAATCATCATTTATTTGCATCATTGGAGCATTAACACAGGCCCCTAAGCACTCAACTTCGGTCCATGAAGCTATATTATCTTTTGATAATTCTTTTTGATTTTCACAAATTTTTTCTTTGCAGACATCAACAATTTTATAAGCTCCTCTAATCATACATGGGGTTGTTGTGCAAACTTGAACAAAATATTTTCCCACTGGGGACAAATTAAACATTGAGTAAAAAGTTGCAACTTCGTAAACTCTTATGTAAGGAATATTTAAAAACTTGGCTATATACTTCATTGCTACTAAAGGAATCCAGTTTTCATTTTGACCTTGCACTAAATAAAGTAGTGGCATGACTGCACTAGCTTGTTTTTCTGTAGGATATTTGCTAATTATTTTTTTTGCTTTATTTAAATTTTCCTCAGAAAATTTAAAAAATTCTGGCTGTTCTTTAGATATTTTTTTTATACTCATCTATCTATTTCTCCAAAAACAACATCTAAAGAACCCAAAACAGCTGGCACATCTGCCAACATATGTCCTTTGATTAGATAATCCATCGCTTGTAAATGGGAAAAACCTGGCGCTCTTATTTTGCATTTATAAGGCTTATTTGAACCGTCTGATACAAGATAAACTCCAAATTCACCCTTGGGAGCTTCAACTGCAGTATAAATTTCGCCTGCATCAACTCTATAACCTTCGGTAAATAATTTAAAATGATGAATTAAAGCTTCCATAGATTTTTTAATCTCTGATTTAGGAGGAGGGGATACTTTTCCATTTATTGTTTTAATTGGACCTGTGGGAATATCTTTTAAACATTGTTTCATAATATTTATGCTTTCTCTCATTTCTTCAATTCTACATAAATATCTGTCATAACAATCACCATTTTTACCTACAGGAATTTTAAAATTAAATTTTTCATAACATTCGTAAGGTTGAGATTTTCTTAAATCCCAAGCAACACCAGATCCTCTTAACATAACTCCAGAAAAGCTATAATCAAGAGCATCTTGTTGACTTACAATTCCTATATCAACATTTCTTTGTTTAAAAATTCTATTATCTGTAAGAAGATTTTCTAAATCATCAATTATTTTTGGAAAACTTTCACAAAATTTTAAAATATCTTCAGCAAGACCCATTGGTAAATCTTGATGAACACCACCAGTTCTAAAATAATTAGCATGTAGTCTTGATCCTGAAACTCTCTCATAAAAAGTCATCAATGTTTCTCTTTCTTCAAATCCCCATAAAGATGGTGTTAAAGCTCCAACATCTAAAGCTTGGGTGGTAATATTTAAAATATGACTTAAAATTCTTCCTATTTCACAAAATAACACTCTTATATACTGAGCCCTTATTGGAACTTTTAAATCTAATAATTTTTCAATTGCTAATGCAAAAGCATGTTCTTGATTCATTGGGGCTACATAATCTAAACGATCAAAATAAGGTAAAGCTTGGGCATAAGTTTTATGCTCTATTAACTTTTCTGTTCCTCTGTGAAGTAATCCAATATGTGGATCTGCACGTTCTATAACTTCTCCATCAAGTTCTAAAATTAATCTTAGAACACCATGCGCTGCTGGATGTTGGGGGCCAAAATTAAGATTTAAGGTTTTCTTTTCTTTTACCATCTTATTCTTGATTCTTATTTTTGCTTTGATCTTTTATATATTTGGTTCCTTTCCAAGGACTTTCAAAATCAAAATTTCTATAATTTTGCTCTAGTTTAACAGGCTCATAAATAACTTTTTTTTTATTCTCGCTGTATCTAACTTCTGTATATCCTGTAAGTGGAAAATCTTTTCTAAGTGGATATCCCTCAAATTCATAGTCTGTCAAAATTCTTCTTAAATCAGGATGTTTTGAAAAAAGTATTCCATACATATCAAAAACTTCTCTTTCCATCCAATTAGCTGAAGGAAAAATGTTCGTTATTGATGGAACTTTTGTATTTATTTCAATATCTGAATTAATAATAATTCTATTGTTATTTTCATGACTAAGAAAAAAATAAACCATTCTAAATCTTTTTTCCCTTTCAGGATAATCAATGGCTGTAATATCAATTAATTGTCTAAATTTACATTTTTCATTATTTTTCAAAAATAAAATTATTTCTGAAATATTTTCAATTTTACAATGAATAATTAATTGTTTTAATTTTATTTCAGAAGATTTAATAAAAGTTGTTAGTCCTGAATTTATTACTTTTTCTAAATCCTCTAATTCAATTATCATTTTTATCTTTCAATTGAACCTTCTCTTCTTATTTTTTTTTGTAGCTGCAAAATTCCATATAGCAAAGCTTCTGCTGAAGGCGGACATCCTGGAACATAAATATCTACAGGAACAATTCTGTCACAACCTCTAACCACTGAGTATGAATAATGATAATATCCACCACCATTTGCGCAACTTCCCATTGATATTACATATCTTGGTTCTGGCATTTGATCATAAACTTTTCTTAAAGCTGGAGCCATTTTATTTGTTAAGGTGCCTGCAACAATCATAACATCTGACTGTCTAGGAGATCCTCTTGGTGCAGCGCCAAATCTCTCAAGATCATATCTTGGCATTGAAGTTTGCATCATTTCAACCGCACAACATGCAAGTCCAAAAGTCATCCAATGTAATGATCCTGTACGTGCCCAATTTACTAAATTATCTAAAGATGTAGTAACAAATCCCTTCTCACTAAAATCTTTTGCTAATTGTTTAAATTCTTGTGGTATTTGTTTTTCTCGATCATTTAAATTTATCATAAAAAATTTAGTCCCAATCTAGTGCACCTTTTTTCCACTCATAAATAAAACCAATCGTCAAAATAAAAAGAAATATCATCATTGAAATAAAGCCAACAAAACCAATATTTCCTAAAGATATTGCCCAAGGAAACAGGAAGGCTATTTCAAGATCAAAAATAATAAAAAGTATCGCAACTAAATAAAACCTGATATCAAATTCCATTCTAGAATCGCTAAAAGGTTCAAAGCCACATTCATAAGCAGATAGTTTTTCTGGATCAGGATTTTTTGGTGATAAAATAAAATTAAGTACAATAAAACCTACACTTAAACCTAACGATAAAAACAAAAAAATAATAATTGTAAAATAATTGCTTAAAAATTCACTTAACATGGGTTATTTATATAATATTTTTATATATTCTAGTAGTAGAGTTATAGTCACATTTAATATTTTTAATAAAATGATGAATTAGTGGCGGGAGTGAAGGGACTCGAACCCTCGACCTATCGCGTGACAGGCGATCGCTCTAACCAACTGAGCTACACCCCCACTATGGTGGGAGGTATAGGACTCGAACCTATGGCCCTCTGAATGTAAATCAGATGCTCTACCAGCTGAGCTAACCTCCCTGCACTTAAAAACCCTTTTATATAACAAGAAATTATGAAAGATAAAAGTAATATTTGGGAATGTAGGGATATAGGTGGAACAAACATCATTCCTATATCATCCCTGGCTTATTTAAGGGCTGCATGTAATTTATCATCCCTAGTGCATCCCTGGCCATTTATTTATTACCCACGCAAACAGCGTGGTTATTAAAAATTTTTAAAGTAAATTAATTCAGCTTTAATCAAGAACAAAGTTTAGAAAATTAACTAACCTGTGAAATTTTTTCACGTATCCCGCCTCAGGTTTCGGAGTGGTTGGTAAAGATTTTACCAACGCCTAATTTATTTTATTTTTATTTACTTCAATGT
>CAJVZX010000018.1 GCA_913020625.1 uncultured Pelagibacterales bacterium | reverse complement strand
TGTTTTAACAAATTCTCCATCTTTGACAATGGAACCATGTTTGGGCCATCAGAAGGGGCATTATCTGGATCCGGATGTGTTTCCATAAAAACTGCAGCTACTCCAACAGCAACCGCAGCTCTTGCAAGATATTCAACAAATTCTCTTTGTCCTCCACTTTTCTCTCCTAGTCCACCAGGTTGTTGTACTGAATGCGTTGCATCAAAAACAACGGGATAACCATTCTTTGACATAATAGGTATAGATCTAAAATCTGAAACAAGTGTATTGTAACCAAAGCTTGCTCCTCTTTCAGTAACCAAAATATTTTTATTTCCAGAGTCTGAAATTTTTTTAGTTACATTCACCATATCCCATGGTGCAAGAAATTGTCCTTTTTTGACATTAATAACTTTACCTGTTTTTGCTGCAGCAATAAGTAGATCGGTTTGTCTACATAAAAACGCTGGGATTTGTAAAACATCTACATGCTTTGAAACTAATGCGCACTGTTCAACATTATGAATATCAGTTAATACTGGAATACCTAGATCTTTTCTTATTTTATCAAAAACAGGTAATGATTTTTCAAGGCCTGCCCCTCTTTTACCTTTAAGACTCGTTCTGTTAGCTTTATCAAAAGAAGTTTTATATATTAAACCTATACTTAATTTATCAGTGATTTCTTTAAGTTTTTTAGCAACATCAATGGCATGATTTTCATTTTCCAATTGGCAAGGTCCAGCAATTAAAGTAAATGGATTATTATTAGAAATTGTTAATTTTCCACACTTTACTTCAACTTGTTCCATTATTTTTTCTCCTGATAATTTTTAGCTGCTTTAATAAATGAAGAAAACAGAGGATGTGGATTAAAAGGTCTAGATTTAAATTCTGGATGAAATTGAACACCAATAAACCAAGAATGATTTTTAAGTTCTACTATTTCTGGAAGAAAGCCATCGGGAGATAAACCTGAAAAAATTAATCCTTTTTTTTCAAAAGCATCTTTATAATCTATATTGACTTCGTATCTGTGCCTATGTCTCTCTTTAATTCTTTTAGTATTATATATTTTTGAAATATGAGTTCCTTTTGAAATAACTGCATCATACAAACCTAATCTCATTGTACCACCTAAATTTTTTTCACTGCCTTTTATCATTTTTTTTCCTTTTTGCCATTCGTGTAGCAATCCAATTACAGGAGTACAGCTATTTCCAAATTCACTGGATGAGGCATTGCTTATTTTTAATAAATTTCTTGCTGCTTCTATAATTGCCATTTGCATGCCAAAACAAATGCCAAAGAAGGGTATATTATTTAGTCTTGCATATCTAATTGCTTCAATTTTACCTTCGGCTCCTCTTTTTCCAAATCCTCCTGGAATTAAAATACCCGAAAGTTGTGTCATAATATTGTTCAAATTTGATTTCTTTAATTTATCTGACTCAATTCTAACTAAATTAACTTTGGTTTTATTACTAATTCCACCATGAACTAAGGCTTCATCTAAAGATTTATAAGCATCTTTCAAATTTACATATTTACCAATAATTCCAATATTTACGTGTTTCTTTGAATTTAAAACAATATTCGTTATTTTTTTCCACTTGCTAAGATTTATTTGTTTTTTATATTTAATCTTAAAATGTTCTAAAACTCTTTGATCTAATTTTTCTTTATTAAAGCTTATTGGAGCCTCATAAATAGTTTTTACATCAATTGTTTGAAGTACATTTTCAATTTTAACATTACAAAATAAAGATATTTTTTGTCTTTCAGCTTTTGGAATACTTTTTTCCGTTCTACAAATAATAATATTAGGTTGTATACCAATGCTCCTTAATTCTTTAACTGAATGTTGTGTAGGTTTCGTTTTTAATTCACCTGAAGCTTTCATAAAAGGAACAAGAGTTAAATGAATAAATAAACAATTTTCTTCACCTTGATCATTTGAAAATTGTCTTATTGCTTCAAGAAAAGGTAAACTCTCTATATCACCAACTGTTCCTCCAATTTCACATATAATAAAATCTTCATCTTTTACACTGTGAGATATAAATTTTTTTATATGGTTTGTAACATGGGGAATAACTTGAACTGTTCCACCTAAAAAATCGCCTCTTCTTTCCTTTTTAATTATATCACTGTAAACTTCTCCTGTAGTTATGTTGTCAGATTTAGTTGCTGAAATATCCGTAAATCTTTCGTAATGCCCTAAATCAAGATCTGTTTCAGCCCCATCGTCAGTTACAAAAACTTCGCCGTGTTGAAATGGATTCATTGTTCCTGGATCAACATTTAAATATGGATCTAACTTTCTAACTCTAATTTTAAAACCTCTTAACTGAAGAAGTGCAGCAAGTGATGCTGATGATAAACCTTTGCCTAAGGAAGAGACCACGCCGCCTGTTACGAATATATATCGCGCCATGGAAGTATGTTATAAGTAAAATTTTAATTAAATGAAAGTATTAATTATTGTTTTTTGGAATTTTTGGTGTGTTGTCATCTTCATTTTCTTCAATTTTATCAATTATAGAGGAAGATGAAGGCAAATCCTGACGTGAAATAATTGTTAGACTTAAACTACATATAATAAATAGTGTAGCAACTACTGCTGTGCTTCTAGAAAAAAAATCTCCTGCCGTTCTAGAAAACATAAAACTATCCTGAGAAATACCTAGGCCTAAAGCACCACCTTCTGATTTTTGAATTAAAATCAAAATTATCAATAAAACTGCTAAAATAATATCTATTGTTAGAAGAATATTCTCCATGCGGACTATTTATATGTTTTGTTCATTATATCAATAAATTTTTTTGAAGATTTTGAAGCACCACCAATTAAATATCCATTTAGATGATCAATAGAATTTAATTCAACTATATTTCTTGGATTAACTGATCCACCATATAAAATATTTATATTTTGAGCTTTTTTGAATTTATTCTGAATTTGAGATTTAATATATAATATATTTTTTGAAAGTTCATATTTATTTGGAACTTTTCCTGTACCTATTGCCCACACAGGTTCATAAGCAAAAATAATATTTTTAATACTTCTAATGCCTTTAAGCGACAAAACAATTTGTTTTTTTAAAATTCTATTAGTTTGTTTATTTATTTTTTGCTTATTGGTCTCACCAATACAAAGTATAATTTTTATATTATTTTTTAAAGATGATTTAATTTTTTTATTAATAATAGTATCTGTATCACCATTTATTCTATTTTCTGAATGACCAATTATGACATACTCTGCCCCAGCATTTTTAATCATTTTTGAATTAATTGAGCCAGTATATGATCCATACTCATATAGATAATGAACATTTTGCGCTCCAATAGAAATGTTGGACTGCTTTAGTTGTTTAGAATAAGAATTGATTAAAGTATAGGGTATACAAAAAACTACCTTAAATTTATTTTTTTTAAATCTATTTAAGTTAATACTTATTTTTTTTATTAACCTTATTGATGATAAATCACCAAACATTTTCCAATTTCCAATAAAATAGTTAAATTTATTTGTCATAGGATTAAATTTAATTTATAGATTTGTTCTTAATAAATCAAATTACTTTAATTATATTATGCTTGGTTCTATACGAAATTTTTCAAAGACTATTTATGCTAAAATACTGCTAGGTGTAATAATTGTGCCTTTTGTATTTTGGGGGATGGGTAGTGTATTTAGAGGAGGAAACACAAATGTTGTCGGTAAGATTAATAATCATAAAATATCAACAAAGGATTTTATGAACCATCTTAATTCATTAAATTTAAGTAATGAAATGATTAAAGAAAATATTAATAATTCTATTCTTGAAGAAGTAGTCGCTGACTTGGTAAATAAAAAACTTCTTTTATTAGAAATGGATGAATTAAATATTAATATTTCTGATTCATCTTTATCAAAAATATTAAAAAAAAATATAAATTTTTTAGATGAAAATAACAATTTCTCACGAATAAAATATGAAAAATATTTAATAACAAATAATTTATCAGCAACAATTTTTGAAGAAAATTTGAGACATAATGAAAAAAAAAGAATATTATTTAATTACATAAGTGCCGGTACCTATTCACCATTTTTTTTAGTCAAAAATACATTTAATAATCAAAATAAGAAAATTTCAATTGAAATGATTAATTTAGAAAAAACCTATAAAAATAATACAACAGTTACAGAAGATGAAATATTAAAATTTATAAAAAATAATAAAGATAAACTTAAAGAAAAAAAAATTTCATTAAATATTACTTTGCTAGATCCCATGTCTTTAGTTTCAAGTAAAGATTTTAATCAATTATTCTTTGATAAAATTGATGAAATTGATAATGAAATAGTTAATGGAATTAAATTTAATGAAATAACAAATAAATATAAATTAAAAACTATCTCAATTGATTCATTTAATAAAAAGAAAAAAATTGATGATTTAATACTTTCTGATGAAATAATTAATCAAATTATTAATACAGATAAAATTAATGAAGTAAAACTTATGGATAATGGGAATGAATATATTTTATTTAATGTAAATAAAATCACAGAAACTCTTCCTGATACAGAAACAAAAGAGTTTAAAAATAAAATTATTGAATTAATAGTCAATGAAAGTAAGTTTGAAACCAACCAATTATTGTTAAAGAAAATTAATACAAAATCTTTCAATAATAATGACTTTGTAAATTTGACAAAAGAAAATGATATTAAAATAGAACAATTGGAAGTAAAAAATATTAAAGATAATGATTTTTTTATAAAAGAATCTTTGAATGAAATTTTTGGAATGCCTATTAATCATTATACTATTGCTACAAATAAAAATAATGAAAACTTTTTAATATTTATTAAAAATATTAATAAAATACCTATTAATAAAAATGATAAAAATTATAGTAAATTTTATTTTGAAACAGGCATCAATTTAAAAAACAATATCTATTCAACTTATGATCATTATTTAAATAACAAATATAAAATATCAATGAATCAACAAACTATTGATAGATTAAAAAACTATTTTAAATGATAATCAGTTCAAGCTTAAAAGACTTTAAAAAAAAACATCTAAGTAAAATCAATCAAACAATCTACTTTTCAGAAAAATTTAAAAATAAATTCATTATTGAAAGATTAATAGATAATTTTTTAAATGAAAAAAATAGTTTCGTTTTTGAGTCAGTGGAAAAAGGGAAAATAAGGGGTAGATTTACTATTTTTGGCAAAAATCCCGATAAAATATGGGAGTTAAATAATGAAAGGGTAATAAGCATAATTAATGATAAAAAAAAAAAATTAAAGATAAAACCTTATGTATTCTTAAATAAATTAATTGAAAATTTTAATTTTGCCACACCAAAAAACTTACCACCTATATGTTCTTTGTTATCAGGTTTTTTTTCTTATGATATAATAAGATATATCGAAAATATTCCTAATAGTTGTAATGATGATTTAAAATTGCCTGATGTTAGGTTGATGAGACCTAGATCTGTGATTATTCATGATAATTTGAAAAAAAAAATTCATTTTATTGTAAATTGCTATTCAGATGAAAAAATAAATAATTATAAAAATAAATTTGATTTAATTAGAAATGATCTTATTAACCTCAAAAAAATAACTTCTGATAAGAATTTATATATTAAAAAAAAAATATATAGAAAAAAAATTTCTAAAATTAAAAGCAATATGAGTAAAAAATATTTTAAAAGTATGGTATTGAATGCAAAAAAACAAATAAAAATAGGAAATATCTTTCAAGTTGTTTTAAGTCAAAGATTTCAAACACAATTAACAAAAAGTCCTTTGGAAATTTATAAAAAATTAAGAATTACTAATCCATCTCCATTTATGTATTTTTTCAATTTTAGTGACTTTCAAATTATTGGTGCTAGTCCTGAAATTTTAGTTCGATTACGAAATAATAAAGTCACTGTAAGGCCCATAGCAGGAACTCGACCAAGAGGAAAAAACAAAAAAATGGATAAATTTTATAAAAAAGACCTTCTAAAAGACAAAAAAGAATTAGCAGAACATTTAATGCTATTAGATTTAGGAAGGAATGATGTGGGAAAGGTAGCTAAGATTAATTCTGTAAAAGTTACGGAAAATTTTAAAATAGAAAAATATTCACATGTTATGCATATAGTTTCTAATGTTGAGGGTACTTTTAATAAAAAAAATTCAAAAATAGATACTTTGTTGTCTGGTTTTCCTGCAGGTACAGTTTCAGGAGCGCCAAAAATTAAAGCTATGGAAATAATTGATAGCTTAGAAAAAACAAAAAGAAAAGTTTATGCTGGAGGAATTGGATATTTTTCAGCAAATGGTGATTTTGATACTTGTATAGCTTTGAGAACCGCTCTTGCTAAAGAAAATAAATTTTATGTTCAAGCTGGTGCCGGTATTGTCGCTGATAGCAAGCCTGAAAATGAATATCGTGAAACTGTTAATAAAGCTAAAGCATTAATAAATGCATTAAGATAAAAATGAAAATTTTACTAATAGATAATTATGATAGTTTTACTTATAATCTTTATCATTATTTGTCTTCCTTAAAATGCAAAGTTGAAGTTTTTAGAAATGACAAAATTACTATTAATCAAATAAAAAAAAAAAAATTCGATAGAATTGTAATTTCTCCTGGTCCTGGTTATCCAAATCAATCAGGTAATTGTTTGAAAATAGTTAAATTTTTTTCAAAAAGTATACCTATACTTGGTGTGTGTTTAGGCCATCAAATCATAGGACAGGTATTTGGATCAAAAATTATTAAAGCTAAATATTTAATGCATGGAAAATTAAGTACTATTAAACATAATAATAAAGGAATATTTAAAGGAATAAAAAAAGAGTTTAATGCTACGAGATACCACAGTTTAATTATAGATAAAAAAACACTTGGAAAAAATCTAGTTATTACAGCTAAAACTAAAGATAATATAATCATGGGGGTTATGCATAAAAAATATAATATTCATGGTGTTCAATTTCACCCGGAAAGCATAAAAACTCCAATAGGTATAAAGTTACTAAAAAATTTTATAAATTATTAAATTTATGAATGAATTTTTATCAAAATTAAAAAAAAAAGAAGATCTATCCTTTGAAGAAAGCAAGAAATCTTTTGAAATTATAATGGATGGAAAAGCTTCTGAAGATGAAATTTATAGTTTTTTAACTCTATTATCAAACAAAGGTGAGGTATCAAGTGAAATTGCTGGGGGTGTTTTTGTTTTAAGAAATAAATCTAAAAGAGTTAATATTAAAAATGCCATTGATACTTGTGGTACTGGCGGAGATGGTAAAAACACATTAAATATATCAACAGCTTCTGCTTTATTGTTAGCTAGCATGGGTATTAAAGTAGCTAAACATGGTAACAAAGCTGTTTCGTCAAAATGTGGTTCTGGAGATGTATTGGAAAGCTTAAATATAAAAATTAATGAAGAACCAAATGAAGTAGAAGATAAAATAAATAAATATAATTTTGGATTTATGTTTGCACCAAATTATCATAGCGCCATGAAACATGTTGGTCCTGTGAGAAAAAAAATTGGTAAAAGAACAATTTTTAATATGATTGGACCTTTAAGTAGCCCCGCTTTAGTTAAGAGGCAAGTTGTTGGTGTGTTTGATAAAAAATTACTTGAATTATTTGCAAATGCGTTAAAAAATTTAAATATTGATTTTGCATGGATTGTTAATAGTGAAGATGGTTTAGATGAAATTTCACCTTATGCAAAAACAAATGTAATTCAATTAAAAGATAATAAGATTTCAAAAATTTCTATCAATCCAAAAGAAATGGGTATTAATGCTGAAAAATTTGAAAATTTATTAGGCGATGATGCTAAATTTAACTCTCAAAAAATAATTAATATTTTTAAAGGCGAAGATAACGATTTTTCAAAAGCTGTTTGTTTAAATGCAGCTGCTGGCCTTATTGTTTCAAATAAATTTGAAAATTTTATAGATGCATATGAAAATTCAAGAGTACATATATTAAGTGGAAAAACATTTGAACATTTAAAAAATATACAAAATGGCTGAAAATGTACTCGAAAAAATAATCAAAAAAAAATCTGAAAGATTAATTGATTTAAAAAAAAAACGTCCAATTGAATCCTTATTGGAACATCCGCCAGATTCTATGGATTATATTAACTTTAAAGAAACAATTGAAAATAATATTTCAAATAATAAAATTTCAATCATTGCAGAAATTAAGAAAGCAAGTCCTTCCGCTGGCATTATTATTGAGAATTATAACCCTGTAGATATAGCAAATAAATATTATAAAAATAAAGCTACCTGTTTATCTGTTTTAACAGAAGAAGATTTTTTTTTAGGTAGTTTGACTCATATTTATAAAATTAAATCAAAAATGATACCTATGGATCCAACAAGCATGCATATGCCAATTTTATGTAAAGATTTTTTTATTGACTCTTACCAAGTTCATCTTGCTAAATATTATGGTGCTGATGCTATTTTAATTATTTTGTCAGCTGTTCCAGAAAATATAGCTAATCAATTATACGAAGAAGCTTTAAAATTAGATATGTCAGTAATAGTAGAAGTTCACACAAAAGACGAAGCCAGATATTCATTAAAATTTAGTGATGCACTAATTGGCATTAATAATAGAAATCTTAAAACTTTAAAAACTAACATGAATACAACTTTTGATATTCATGATATTTTAATCAATCATAAAGGACCTTTAATTTCTGAAAGTGGAATTAAGACAAAAGATGATCTTTTGAATGTAGTTAAAAAAACAAATATTAAAACTTTTTTAATTGGTGAATCACTATTAAATAATATTGATAATAATTCTATTTTTTCAGTTCTCTGATTAAATAAACCTCATTTTTTATAGCTTTTAAGCTATTGATGAATTAAAAGAACTTTTGTAGAACATAAATGTACGATATTTGTTCTATGCTTACAAAAAAACAAAAAAACTTATTAGTATTTATTAATAAAAAAATTAGAAGCTCGGGTGTTTCCCCGTCTTATGAAGAGATGAAAAATTCTCTTAATTTAAAATCAAAATCTGGAATTCATCGATTAATTAGTGCTTTAGAAGAAAGAGGTTTCATAAGAAGGCTACCACATAAAGCAAGGGCTCTAGAGGTATTAAAATTACCTGAAACTGCAAGTGCCAATGATATTTATAATTCTTTTTCACCAAGTGTAATTAAAGGTGGATTGGACGAGAACAATTCAACTACAGAAGATAATGAAATACCAATATTGGGAAAAATAGCAGCTGGATCTCCCGTAGAAGCTATACAAAATGAGATATCGCGTATCCCACTTCCTGTTTCGCTAAATAAAAATGATAATTTTTTTGGTCTAAAAATCCAAGGCGACTCAATGATAGAAGCAGGAATTAATGATGGTGATACAGTTGTTATAAAAAAAGCAGATAAAGCAGATAATGGACAAATCGTAGTTGCTTTAATAGATGATTACGAAGCAATGTTAAAAAGAATTAGAGTAAAAGGAAAAACTGTAGCTCTAGAAAGTGCAAATAAAAATTATGAAACTAAAATTTTTGGTCCTGATAGAGTAAAAGTTCAAGGTGTTCTAGTATCTTTATATAGAAACTTCTAAACAAATAGTCTAAATATATAAAATGTCAAAAGTGGCAACAAGATTTGCTCCATCTCCTACTGGACCTTTGCACATTGGTGGTGTGCGCACAGCACTATTTAATTGGTTATATGCAAAAAATCAAAAAGGATCTTTTTTTTTAAGAATTGAAGATACAGATAAAGAAAGATCTGAAGATAAATATAAAATCCAAATCATAGAATCTTTAAAATGGATAGGTATCAATTATGACGGTAAGGAATATATTCAATCTGCAAAAATTAATGAACATAAAAAAATTGCAAATCAATTATTAGAAAAGGGTTTTGCATATAAATGTTACTGTTCTGATGAAGAAATTATTGAACAAAAAAATAAAGCTAAACAAAAAAAACTTCCTTATATTTATAATAGAAAATGGAGAGATCCAAAAAACTTAGAAATACCTAAAAATATAAAACCTGTATTAAGATTCAAAAGCTCACTAGAAGGACAGTCTGTTTTCAAGGATATGGTGCAAGGTGATGTTAAAGTTTCAAATCTTACAATTGAAGATTTTATAATTTTAAGGAACAATGGAACACCTACATATAATTTATCTGCTGTTGTTGATGATCATACAATGGGTGTAACACATATTATTAGAGGAGATGACCATAAAATTAATACATTTAAGCAAATACAAATTTATCTTGCAATGGGATGGGATTTACCAAAATTTGCTCATATACCTCTAATTCATACAACTGAAGGAAAAAAACTATCAAAAAGGGATAAGTCTTCAACATTAAATGATTATTCTAAAATTGGAATTATGCCAGATGCCTTAAGAAATTATTTATTAAGATTGGGATGGTCGTTTGAGGATAAAGAAATTTTTACATTGGATGAAAGTATTAAGCATTTTAATATCTCAGGAATAGGAAAATCACCGTCAAAATTAGATATGACCCGTATCCTATCAATGAATGAGCACTATATTAAAAACATCAATGAAAATGACCTTTTTGATCAACTTAAAACTTATTGTGAAATATATAAAAAAAAGATTGATATTAAAAAAGAAGAAACAGTGAAAAAATCACTTAATTTTCTCAAAAACAAGGCCAAAACCCTAGAGGATATATATAATAATGCAAAATACTTAATTTCTGATGAATTAAAAATTAATGATGAAGATTTAAAATTAATAGATGATAAAGCAAAAAAAATAATTAATGAATTTTCAAAAAATATCAATGAAAGTTCTAAATTTACTAAAGAGAAATTAGAAGAAATATTAAATCAACTTATTAAAAAACATCAAACAAATTTTAAGGGTGTTGGTCAACCAATGCGAATTGCACTAATCGGATCTAAATTTGGACCAGGTATATTTGATATAATTCTGTCTCTAGGTAAAGAAACTGTCATAAAAAGATTAAGTAAATTCAATTAAAAACAATTCACTTCACATAACTAAACTTAATATTTTCTTTCCTCAATTCCAATATCAATTAGATTTATTTTACCTGAATATTTCTTTCCGGGGTTAATTGTATGACCAATTTTTTTTGCATGTAATACGTAAGTAGAATTAGCTTTAATAGCTATACCCATTATTTTACCATTATTTCCATTAATTCCTGATGCAATATCTATAGAAATTACTTTTTGTTTTGATTTGTTAACTTTGTTAATTATTTTTTTATATATTCCTTTTATTTTTCTATTAAGTCCAATTCCAAATAAACAATCAATTATTATACATTTTTTAATAATACTTAAATTTTTATAGTTATTTTTAATTAAATTATTTTTTTTGTATGCTTTTTTTGCATCTCCTTTGTAAGAATTTGAATCTAAGCAATATAAAGTTACATTTTGATTTAATTTTTTTAAAGCTTGTGAAATAACTAAACCATCACCTCCATTGTTTCCTGGTCCACATAAAACTACAAATTTTTTTTTTAAATACGATTTATATATTTTTTTTGCACAATTAATCCCTGCTTTATTCATTAATGTGTAAGAATTTTTTAGTTTTTTAAATTCTTTTCGTTCAAGAAATTGAATTTCTTCAATAGTGTATATTTTTTTCAATTATTGTTTTCCGTATATAACTTTAAAATCTTCTTTTTCTGTGCAGAAATAATGTAACCACGTACCAATATAAGTATAAACCGCAAATACAAACATTGCTTTTGAACCCGCAGAAACAGCAAAACCAAAAAATACGCCAATAGCAAAAGTGTACATTGCGTTAGAAGACCATTTAAAAATACCTCTTTTTTCAAAAGGTATATCCTTATAACTTGGATCAAAATGATCGATCCCTGTTGCTCTCATAAAACCAAAATATTTTTTTATAGAATATAATGTATAAACGAATGGGACA
This sequence comes from uncultured Pelagibacterales bacterium, assembly GCA_913020625.1. Classification (GTDB taxonomy): domain Bacteria; phylum Pseudomonadota; class Alphaproteobacteria; order Pelagibacterales; family Pelagibacteraceae; genus CAJVZX01. The sequence goes on along the minus strand of CAJVZX010000018.1, from coordinate 140 downwards.
AAAATTAACACGGATACACTCCATGCTATCCATCCTGGAGTAAACCAAGTTGCATAATCAGCAAAACATAATCCTATAGAAAATAATCTTAAAATCGCAATTATGAAAAAGATTAAAACGTAAGCTTTGAATCCAATGGT
>CAJVZX010000017.1 GCA_913020625.1 uncultured Pelagibacterales bacterium | reverse complement strand
TTCAAACTTCATTTTTAACACCCCCCATGGCCATGGCAGCTTATTATTTAAAAGGAGTTGCAGGTGATGCAATTGAATTAATAGAAATTTTTAAAAGCATTATGCCTTATTTGTTTATAGTAATATTCACTATGGTACTTATGTACAATTTTCCTGAACTAGCATTATTTTTACCAGATTATTTCTTTGGAGTTGGAAAATAAATACCAATGTCTTTTTCTAAGTTTTCTGCAGTTGATATTGTTAAATCCCTAAAAGAGGGAAAATATACATGTGAAGAAATAGCAAAAAGTTTTATAGAACAAATTAATAGGAATGAAAAACAAGTAGAGGCTTGGGAATTTTTTGATAAAGAACTTGTTTTAAATCAGGCCAAAAAATTAGATGAAGCTCATCAATCAGGTAAAGTCCACGGGGATCTTCATGGTGTGCCTATAGGTATTAAGGATATATTTGATACAGAAGATATGCCAACTACCGATGGCACAGAAATTCACAAGAAAAATCCTAGCTGGAATGATTGTGTTGTGGTTTCTAAATTAAAACAAGCAGGTGCAATTATTATGGGAAAAACTGTGACTGCTGAACTTGCTTATTATTCACCAGGAAAAACTAAGAACCCACATGATATAACAAGAACGCCAGGTGGATCTTCCAGTGGTTCTGCTGCAGCTGTAGCATCACATATGGTTCCTCTTGCAGTTGGAAGTCAAACCAATGGATCAGTTATTAGACCAGCATCTTTTTGTGGTGTTGTAGGTTATAAACCTTCCAAAGGATACATTTCTCGACATTTAGTTTTACAAGTTTCTCGTACACTAGACCAAGTAGGTGTTTTTTCTAATTCAATAGAAGATGCAGCATTAATTAGTGAACAACTTATTGGTTATGATAAACAAGATCCTGATACTACACTAAATCCAAAGCCAAAACTATTAGCTGCAAGTAAACAAAAACCACCTGCGGAACCCATACTAGCTTATATAAAATTACCTTTTATGAATGAACTTGAAGAAGATGCAAAAGAAGGTTTTGAAGAAATAAAAGATGAACTTAAAGGAAAAGTAGATGAAATGGAATTGCCAGAAGGTTTTGCCAATATTCCAAAATGGCATAAAATAATTATGGAATCAGATATGGCTCAATCTTTTTCAAAAGAGTACAAAAATTCAAAAAATAAATTAAGTGATAAAATAATAGAGGCTATAGAAAGAGGGATGAAATACACCTCTGTGGAATATAATGATGCTATTTCAAAGATTGATGTAGCAAATGCTTACTTCAATCAATTTTTTCATGATTATGATGCAATTTTGACTCCTTCAGCAAATGGAGAGGCTCCCAAAGGTTTAGAGTCTACTGGAAATCCTATTTTTTCTACTATATGGACTTATTGTGGAATGCCCACTATTAGCTTACCATTACTTCAAGGAAAAAATGGTCTTCCAGTTGGTGTACAACTAGTTTCATCTTTATATGATGACGAAAGATTATTTAGAAATGCTAGTTGGTTGACAAGTAAAATTAAAAAATAATAGAATATTAACTATGAAATTAAATGAAAAGTTAACAATTGTTTTAGGCATTGTACTTGTTGGAATATTTCTTTTTGGTTTGGCTTGGAGTATAAGCACAGGCCTTGCTGGATTTTGGAAGGGCCTTCCTTTTTGGATTATAGTTATATTCTGTTTATGTCTTTTAATTTATGATTCTTATAAATCAATTAAGCAGAAAAAAGACTTTTAAATACATACTCTTTATTTAAATTAAATAAATATTATTAATAAAATGTCTTTTACCAAATTGGTTATTTTAATTATTGTAACTTACTGTTTGTTATTAACTTTTGTTTTTTTTTATCAAAGAAAATTATTATATCATCCTAATTTTAGTAACCATGTAACTGGGGATGGCTTAATTCATAGTATTGAAAAAATAAATATTAAAACGGAAGATAATATTGATCTAAAAGGATGGTTTCATCTAAAAGATTTAAAAAAGAAAACAATTCTCTTTTTTCATGGCAATGCAGGTACCTTAGATAATAGAATTTATAAACTTAATTTTTTAGGAAATTTAGACATAAATTTTTTGATAATTGCATGGAGAGGATACAGTGGGAGTAGTGGAAAACCAACGGAACTTGGATTATATCAAGATGCCAAAAGTGCAGTAAATTGGTTAAATTTAAAAGGTATAGTAGAGAAAAATATTATTTTATATGGTGAGTCTCTTGGAACTTCAGTGGCGATTGAAATTGGCCAAAACAAAAATTTTGCTGGTATCATTCTAGAGGCACCTTTTACATCCATGGTAGACACTGGAAAAAAATATTATCCCTTTTTTCCTGTTAAATTACTTCTTAAAGATAAATATGAAAGTAAAAATAAAATAAAAAATATAAAATTTCCGATATTAGTTATGCATGGGAAAAAAGATAAAATTATTCCTTTTTATATGGGAGAAGCGATTTATAATTTAGCTAATAAACCAAAATTTAAATATTTTTCTGATAATGATGATCATATGATGGATTTTGATGAAAATTTAGTAAATGAAATAAGTTCATTTTTAAAAAGTTTAAATTAAATTTTTTTAACATTAATTAAAATTATTAAACCTAAAACGAGAAGAACTACTGCTGAAGAAAAACCAATTCTTTGACTGTTTGAAATAAAAGTAATACTGCCAACTAATAAAGGCCCAATAAAAGAAGTTAGTTTTCCAGATAAAGCAAATAAACCGAATCCAGTAGCTTGATTATTTTGATCTATAGATTTTGTTATAAAGACTCTACTTGCTGATTGGATTGGCCCAATGAATAATCCATTTATTGATGCAAGAATAAAAAAGATTATTTTAACTTTGACAAAAAGAATTATTCCAGAGGAGATAATTAAACCGATTAGAGAAAAAATAATGACTGATTTTGAGCCCAATTTATCATTTGCAAATCCTCCTAGAATGGCACCTATAAAAGCGGTTATATTCATTAATATTGATAAAATTAGCAAATCTTTGATTTCTAAATTAAAAACGTGAACTGCAAATATTCCTCCCATAACTATTATGGCATTTAATCCATCAGCATAGAGCATTCTTGCAATTAAAAATTTTCCTAAGTTATTTAGTCCGTTATTCCATACTAAATTTTTTAATTTTGTAATATTTTTTAATGGTTTATCCACTTTGATTTTAATTTCTTTTTTTAAATTAAATAAGAATGGAATAGAAAAAATTAGATACCACAAACTTACTACTAGGCAAGTAGCCCTTATATTTTGTGCATTTTCTTTTGATAATCCAAATGGCAAAGTATCATTATCTATAAAGATTTTTATACAAATAATTAAAATTAATATTCCTCCTATGTAACCTAACGCAAAACCTACACCAGAAGATTTTCCCAAATTGCTATTATTTGAAATATTTTTTAATATTGAATTGTAAAATATTAAGCTTAGTTCATAAAATAAATTTGCCAAGGCAACAATGACCAATGAAAAAATTAAATAATTTTCTGAAGGTTTGGCAAACCACAATAGTGATGTAAAAAAGATACAAAAAATTGTAAATAATCTTATAAATAATATTCTACAATTTTTTTTATCTGCAAATATACCTATAAAAGGACCAATTACAGCCACAAATGCTCCTGTTATTCCCATTGTCCATCCCCAATAAGATTGACCCAAAATTGGAGTAGGAGCAATTTGTTTTGAAAAATATGTTGCAAAAATAAAAGTAATTATAATTGTTGTAAAAGCAGAGTTGGCAAAATCATATAATGCAAAATTAAATATTTTTTTCATTTGATTTTGATAATCATATGTCAGATTTTAAAGATAGTCTTATAAAAAATATAAAATTTGGACACAATTCAGACAAATCATTTACAAAATTGAGTTTTAGTTTTGTTTTGTAATGAAACAAAAAATAATAATTTTATTTATTTATTTTCTCTTATCTATTTCAAAAGTTAATGCAGATCCTCTGCCATTTAAAGAAAACATTGATGACATTTTTAATATTGGATATATGATTTCACATGATAGGAATTTTACCTTATTTTTTAAAACAAGGGAAAAATCTGTTTTAGCAAAAGGTGAAGAATTTAATTACATAACTGATTATCCACAGGATTTATATTTTTTTGAAAATAAATCTAAAGAAACAAAACCATTAATCACTTATGACTGGTTCCCAAAAAAAGCTAAATATTATTTAACCAATTATGATTTGCCAGTTTTTCCAGAGGATTTTGCTTACTATTTACTTAATGACAATCGAACTCTTATAATGATAAGTGCGATAAAAAGCATCAATCAAAATTTTAAGTATGATTTAATTACAAATAAACTTGAAAAATTGTCGTCAAATAATAATTTTGAATTTTTAATTTCATCTATTGCAAAAGATTGTGGATATAAGTCTATGACTAATCTTTATGAATGTAAGTATTATAAGCCTTTAATTTCAAAAAATTTAATCAATTAATATTAATTAAAGCTTTAGCAAAATCTTTAGAATTAAATATTTGAAGATCATCTTCTTTTTCACCCAAACCAAGAGCAATAATTGGAAGATTAAATTTTTTCGCTAATGCTATTAAAATTCCTCCCTTTGCTGTTCCATCAAGTTTAGTCATTATTATTCCCGTTATGGGAGCAATCTTTTGAAATTCTTCAACTTGAATTAATGCATTTTGTCCAGTTGTTGCATCTAATATTAATAAGACTTCATGTGGAGAATTTGGATCAATTTTTTTTGTTACGTTTGATATTTTTTTATATTCTTCCATCAAATTTTTTTTATTTTGTAAACGTCCTGCTGTGTCTATCAAAACATAGTCAAAATTATTTTTTATTGCAAATTCCAAAGCTTTAAAAGCAACAGATGCTGGATCTGACCCAGTTTCAGATTTAATTATTTTTACATCAATTTTTTTCGACCAATTTTCTAATTGTTCAATGGCAGCAGCACGGAAAGTATCAGTAGCTGCAAAAATTATTTTTTTATTATTTTTTTTTAAAATTTTACCAAGTTTACCAATAGTAGTTGTTTTTCCAACACCATTTACACCTGCAATTAAAAATACTTTAGTTCCAACATTTTCATTGTTAAGAATTTCTTTTTCCAGAGGATTCATTAATTTTTCAATGTAATTTAATAAAATTTGATTTACCTGCATTATACTATCTTGGTTGGGTAATATTTTTTTTTCAGAAATAATTTTTCTAATTTCACCTGCCACGTCAACACCAACGTCACTCATAATTAAAAATTCTTCTATTTTATTTAATGTTTCTTCATCAATTTTTTTTTTTATTACTAAGTTTTTTATTCCATCAGAAAATGAAGATGCACTTTTATTTAAACCTATTTTAAATTTTTCAAAAATTCCCATTAAATATTAATCTTTATTTTTTCTATGTTAGAAACTGGTCCTTTCAGTTTGACTATATTTTCTTTATTAATAGATATAGATAGATCTCCTTGTTCAAATTTAATATTCACTTCTTTTTTTGCTAAACCATTTCTTTCTGCAGCTATAGCTACTGCACAAGCCGCGGTACCACACGCTTTGGTTAATCCCGCGCCTCTTTCCCATACTTTTACTTTAATTGATTCTTGATTAATTATTTTTGCCAAAGTTACATTACATTTTTCTGGAAAATATTCATGTTTTTCAAGTTGAGGTCCAATTTTTTCTAAATTAAATAATTCTAAATCATTTACAAAAAAAACTAAATGTGGATTACCGATGTTTACGGCAATTCCACCAATGAGCTCTATGTTAGATTTATCTATAATCTTAATTTTCAAATTATTAATATCTAATTCTTTTATTAGTGGTATTTCTCTCCAATTAAATTTAGGTTTTCCCATTTCAGTTTCTACATTTTTTTCACTAATAATTTTTGAATTAAGTACTCCTGAGGCAGTTTTTAATGAAATTTTATTTCTTTCTTTTTCAAGAGATAAAATATACGCAACACAACGAGTCCCATTTCCACATGCTTCAGATATATTTCCATCTGAATTATAAAAAATTAATTCTGCATCATATTCTTTACTGTAATTGACAATTATTAATTGATCACAACCAATAAAATTTCTGTCTGAAATTTTAATTATTTGATCTTTATTTAATTTAATAGAATTGTTTCTATTATCAAAAATAACAAAATCATTACCTAGACCATCCATTTTATATGCACTTAAATCCATACATTTAGATATTTAACTTATTTATTGACTTTTAAAACCTCTAATATAGTTTACGCGAACTTCCGCAAAATCAGCAATTTGCGGTGTCTTTGGAAACAAAGAGATCGACACTAGTCAGCGAGGGTTCGCCCACTAGTGCCTTTTTTGTTGGGCAAAATTATGTTTGAAAATTTAACTAATAAATTTGAAGAAATTTTTTCTTCTTTAAAAAAGGCACCTTCTTTAAGTGAAAAAGAGGTTGATGAAGGTTTAAGAGGGATCAGGCAAGGTCTATTGGAAGCTGATGTTGCTTTGCCAGTAGCTAAAAAATTAATTGAAAATATTAGACCTAAAGCGATTGGTCAGGAAATAATTAGATCAACAACTCCAGGTCAAATGATTGTTAAAATAGTTTACGATGAACTTGTCAAATTTTTAGGGGATACAAAGTCTGAAATAAATTTGAATGCTGTTCCTCCAGTTTCAATTATGCTTGTTGGTTTGCAAGGATCTGGAAAAACTACAACAACTGCTAAACTAGCAAAATATTTAGAGATAAATAATAAAAAAAAAATTTTGATGGTCAGTTTAGATGTTTATAGACCAGCCGCTCAAGAACAATTAAAGATATTAGGTGAACAAGGATCTATTCTTACATTGCCAATAGTAAATGATCAGCCCCCAATTGATATTTGCAAAAGAGCATTAAGTGCGGCCAATTTAAATGGAGCTGAAATTATTTTATTTGATACCGCAGGAAGAACTCAGATTGATTTACAAATGATGAGCGAAATTAAACAAATACAATCAACAGTTAATCCGAGTGAAATATTATTAGTAGCAGATTCATTAACAGGACAAGTTGCAGTAGATGTTGCATCTGAATTTAAAAAAACAGTAGATATATCAGGAATTATTTTAACAAGAGCAGATGGTGATGGAAGGGGTGGAGCAGCCATCAGCATGAAGTATGTTTCAAATGTTCCAATAAAATTTTTAGGTATTGGAGAGAAAATTGAAAATTTTGAAGTTTTTCATCCTGAACGTATTACAAATAGAATATTGGGCATGGGAGACATTGTATCTCTAGTAGAAAAAGCTTCACAAGATATAGATCAAGAAAACTTAAAAAAAACTGAAGAGAATTTAAAAAAAGGACAATTTTCAATGGAAGACTATCTTTCACAATTAAAACAAATGAAAAAAATGGGAGGTATAGAAGGAATATTATCGTTTTTACCAGGTGTATCAAAAATTAAATCCCAAATGGATAAAGCTGGAGTAGACGAAAAGATTATAACTCAAAATGAAGCAATAATATTATCTATGACGAAAAAAGAAAGAGAAAATCCAAAATTAATAAACGGCTCAAGAAGAAAAAGAATTGCTAATGGCTCAGGAACAGATGTAGCTACTATCAATAAGTTGTTAAAACAATTTAGATTAATGACAGATATGATGAAAAAAATGTCTAAAGGAGATCTAAAAGGAATGAACGATAAGGGGATACCCCCTGAGCTTTTTAATCAATTAAAATAATAAAGGAGAAATAATGTTAAAATTAAGATTATCAATGGGTGGAGCAAAGAAAAGGCCCATTTACAAAATAGTTGTTGCAGATAGTAGATTTCCACGAGATGGAAGATTTATTGAAAAGTTAGGATTTTTTAATCCTCTATTACCAAAAAATAAAAAAGAAAGAATAGGAATAGAAGAAAAAAGAGTTAAACATTGGCTTAGCAAGGGAGCTCAACCAACAATAAGAGTTGCTAGAATTTTAGGCGAATTGGGAATGATGTCAATGCCTGTTCAAGGAAATAATCCAAAAAAAGCTATTCCAAAAAAAGATAGAAAAAAAGAAACTAAAACAGAGGCTCCTAAAACAGAGACTCCTAAAACGGAAGCTAAAACAGAAGCTCCTAAAACAGAAGCTAAAAAAGAAAAGACAAAAAAATAATAATAAGATAATTATGTTTGTTGCAAGAGTATTTACTTTATATCCAGAAATATTTCCTGGGCCGTTTAATCAAGGTCTGTATAAAAAGGCTTTAGATAAAAAAATATGGTCAATAGTTACGGTAAATATTAGAGACTCCGCTGATGATAAACATAAAACTGTAGATGATACTCCTTTTGGCGGAGGAAGTGGCATGATTATTAAACCAGATGTAATAGCAAAATCAATTGACAAAAATACAAATAAAAAAGAAAAAATAATTTACCTTTCTCCAAAAGGTAAAGTTTTCAATCAAAATATAGCCAAAAAATTATCTAAAGAAAAAACAATAAATTTAATTTGTGGACATTTTGAGGGTATTGATCAAAGATTTTTAGAAACAAGAAATGTTGAAGAAATTAGCTTAGGAGATTACATTTTGTCTGGAGGTGAAACAGCTGTCTATGTTTTACTTGATTCTATTGTTAGACTTCTTCCAGGTGTATTAGGAAATGAAATGTCAAAAACAGATGAAAGCTTTGAAAATGGACTTTTAGAATATCCACAATATACAAAACCTCAAAAATGGGAGGGAAAAAATGTTCCCGATGTGTTATTATCTGGAGATCATGTAAGAATTAAAGACTGGCGTTTATCCCAATCTGAGGCTATAACACGACGCCGAAGACCAGATTTGTGGGAAAAATATAAAAGAAAGAATTAAACCTTGCTTGCAATTAATATGAAAACAATAGAAGACATAAACAAAGCGCATGTTAAAAAAATAGTTTCTTCAAAAAAAATTCCAAAATTTTTTCCAGGAGATATAGTTAAAGTTGGCGTAAGAATTACCGAGGGTAAAAGAGAAAGAATTCAATATTTTGAAGGTGTTTGTATTGCAAAAAAAAATAGAGATATAAATTCTTCATTTACTATAAGAAAAATTTCATTTGGAGAAGGTGTTGAAAGAACTTTTGCACTTTACAGTCCGATAATCGGTTCAATCCAAGTTATTAGATCTGGGCAAGTAAGAAGAGCTAAATTGTATTATTTAAGAGATAGAACTGGAAAATCAGCTCGTATTGTAGAAAAAATTAAGAAAAAAATTGGTATTGATATGGAAGTCAAAGTAGAAGAAGAAAAAGAAGAAAATAAAAAATTAGAAACATCAATTTCAGAAGATAAAAAAGATATAAAAACTCTATTAAAACAAACTGAAAATAAAAATAAAGATAACTCTGAAAAAGAAAAAAAATAATTTTTTTCTAAATGCCCCAAACACTATACGATAAAATTTGGAATGAACATTTAGTCCATCAACAAGATGATGGAACTTCATTATTGTATGTTGATAGACATTTAATTCATGAGGTTACTAGCCCTCAAGCATTTGAGGGTTTAAGAATTTTAAAAAGAAAAGTAAGGCAGCCCAATCTAACATTGGCAGTTGCTGACCATAATGTCCCAACTACTGACAGGTCTAAAGGAATTGATGATATTGAATCTAAAATACAAATTGAAACATTAGAAAGAAATTGTAAAGAATTTGATATAGAACTTTTTGGTATGAACGATAAGAGACAAGGCATAGTTCATATAATTGGTCCAGAGCAAGGGTTTACGCAGCCAGGGACTATAATTGTTTGCGGGGATAGTCATACAGCAACACATGGAGCATTTGGATCTTTAGCTTTTGGAATTGGAACATCAGAAGTTGAACATGTTTTAGCAACACAAACTTTAATTCAAAAAAAATCAAAAAATTTAAGAATTAATGTTAATGGTAAATTGCCTATTGGAGTAACTTCAAAAGATGTAATTCTTCAAATAATTGGAAAAATTGGAACTGCGGGAGGAACAGGATATGTTATTGAATATTCTGGCGAAGTTATAAAATCATTAAGTGTTGAACAAAGAATGACAATCTGCAATATGACAATCGAAGGTGGAGCACGTGCTGGATTAATAGAACCAGATGAAAAAATATTTTCATATTTAAAAGATAAGCCGAAATCTCCACATGGAGAAGATTGGAAAAAAGCATTAAACCATTACGAAAAATTACAGTCAGATTCTAATTGTAAATTCGATAAAGAAATTTCAATTGAAGGAAATGATATAAGCCCAATGGTTACATGGGGAACTTCACCTCAAGATGTAGTTTCTATTGAAGGAAATATTCCGGATCCTAAAAAAGAAAATGATAAAGATAAACGGATAGCGATGGAAAGATCCTTAAATTATATGGGTTTAACTCCTAATATGGCAGTCAAAGATATTAAAATAGATGTAGTTTTTATAGGAAGTTGTACAAATGGAAGAATTGAGGATTTAAGAGAAGCAGCAAAAATCTTAAAAGATAAAAAAATAGTTCAACATATAAAAGCAATGGTTGTTCCAGGTTCTGGACTTGTTAAAGAACAGGCAGAACAAGAAGGATTGGATAAAATATTTTTAGATTCTGGATTTGAATGGAGAGAGCCTGGTTGTTCTATGTGTCTTGCTATGAATGCTGACAAATTAAATCCGAAAGAGCGAGGCGCATCTACTTCAAATAGAAATTTTGAAGGCAGACAAGGAAGAGGTGGCAGAACTCATCTAGTAAGTCCAGCAATGGCAGCAGCAGCAGCTATTTCTGGGAATTTAGCCGATGTAAGAAAGTATCAAAAATAGATGAAAAAATTTAATAAACTAAAAAGTATACCTGCATATTTACCAAATATAAATATAGACACAGATATGATAATTCCTAAACAGTTTTTGAAAACGATTAAAAGAAATGGATTAGGAAAAAGTTTATTTTTCGAAATTAGATACGATGATAATGAAAAGCCTATTTCAGATTTTATTTTGAATAAAGAACCTTATTCTAATTCAAAAATTTTAATTGTAGGTAAAAATTTTGGATGTGGCTCATCAAGAGAGCATGCTCCTTGGGCATTATTAGATTTTGGAATAACGTGTGTTATTAGCTCTAGTTTTGCAGATATATTTTATAATAATTGTTTTAAAAATGGTATTTTACCAATAACTTTAAATGAGGATAAGATTAGTGAACTATCAGAATATTCTAAAAGAAAAGAAGAAATTGAAATAGATCTAAATAATTATGTGATTAAAGCTGGAAATAAAGAATATAAATTTATAGTTGATCCTTTCAAAAGAAAATGTTTACTGGAGGGATTAGATGATATTGCCTTGTCTCTAGAAAAGTCTGATCTAATTATAAATTTTGAGAATAAAATTAAACAAACCAAACCATGGTTATATAAATGATTAAAGTTAAAAAAAGAAAAATTCTACTTCTACCGGGAGATGGAATTGGCCAGGAAGTTGTGGCAGAAGTTAAAAAAATTATTCAATGGTTTAATTCTAAAAAGTCTTTAGATTTTGATATTGATGAAGATTTAGTTGGTGGAGCAGCTTATGACAAACATAAAAATCCAATTACTGATGAGGTATTTTATAAAGCATTAGAAAGTGAAGCTGTTATTTTAGGAGCAGTTGGTGGTCCCAAATATGATAATTTAGAATTTTCAAAAAGACCAGAGCGTGCACTTTTAAAACTTAGAAAAGAATTAAAATTATTTGCTAATTTAAGACCAGCAATTTGTTTTAAACAATTAGTAGATGCCTCAAGCCTTAAACCAGAAATAGTTTCGGGTTTAGATATAATGATTGTAAGAGAACTTACAGGCGGAATATATTTTGGTGAACCAAGAGGGATTAAGCTTATTGAAAATGGTGAGAGAAGAGGAACTAATACTCATTCATATACAACAAATGAAATAATTAGAGTGGCAAGAGTAGCGTTTGAACTTGCAAAAAAAAGAGGCAAGAAAGTAACTTCGTGTGAAAAATCTAATGTTATGGAAGCAGGAGTTTTATGGAGAGAGGAAGTTCAATCTTTAAAAGATAAAGAATTTAAAGATATAGAATTAAATCACATGTTGGCAGATAATTGCGCAATGCAACTTTTAAGAAATCCCAAGCAATTTGATGTAATTGTTACTGATAATCTATTTGGAGACATCTTATCAGATGAAGCATCAATGCTAACTGGCTCACTAGGTCTTTTACCCTCAGCATCATTAGGAGCAAAAGATAAAAATGGAAATATTAGATCAATGTATGAACCCGTTCATGGATCAGCTCCAGATATTGCAGGAAAAGGAATAGCAAATCCGATTGCTTCTATTTTGAGTTTTGCCATGGCTTTAAGATATTCTCTAAATTTAGATAAAGAAGCGGATATTTTAGAAAAGGCAGTTCAAGAAGTATTAGATGAAGGATTGAGAACAAAAGATATTATTTCTAAAGGAATGAAAGAAGTTTCTACATCACAAATGGGTGATGCAATAATTTCAAAACTTAAATAGTATCTAGCTCAATGAATATAAAAAATGTAGTGGTTATTGGCTCAGGAACTATGGGAAGCGGTATTGCAGCACAATTGTGTAATGCAAATATTCCAGTAACTTTGCTGGATTTAAAAACAGAAATATCAGAAAAAGCAAAAAAAAAGATTTTTGAATCTAGGCCTCCATTGCTCATTGATAAAAACAAGATTGA
>CAJVZX010000016.1 GCA_913020625.1 uncultured Pelagibacterales bacterium | reverse complement strand
CAAATCCGTTGATGATATTAAGTCTAAAATATTATTGGTAAAATCAAAAATATTATTTTTTATATTATTTTTTTTATAATATTCGGTAAGAGTTTTTTTTTGTTTTCCAAGGCATTGTTGATTAATTTCAACCATATGACCTTTATCTTTTAACATTTTAATTACCGGCGGTATAATCACTCCAAATATCTCTGCGCCCTGACTGCCTCCTAAAACCAAAATGGAAAAAAATTTAGAATTATTTTTTTTTTTAATAGCTGAATAATTAATTATTTCCTCACGTAAAATATTACCTACTTTGTAAACTTTGTTTTCATATTTTTTTGGAAAGTTTATAGGCATTCCGGTTCCTAAAAGAAGTCTTTTTGAAAGAGGTAGTAAATTTTTATTAGTTCTTCCTAGTACCAAATTATTTTCATAAATCACGAGTGGTATATTATAAAATTTTGATGAAAAAGAAATTGGAAACGACACGTAGCCACCAAATCCAATAACTAAGTCCGGTCTTTCTTTTCTTAAAATTAAAATTGATTTCGCTATTGAAAAAAATATGGTTAATAGAGATAAAAATTTTCTGAGTATATTTTTATTTAGTGGAGTATCCGCATTTATGACGTATGATTGAAAATGTGTGTAATTTTTTAGAAAAACGCTTCCCCTTATATCTGTTACTAATAAAACTTTATATCCCTTGCTCGAAAAATGCTTCATCAAATTAATAGCGGGAAATATATGGCCACCAGTGCCTCCAGATGAAAAAATAATTTTTTTATTCATTTTTAATATACCTCGTAAAATCTTTTCTAGTAAAATTTAAAATGATGCCAGCAATAATAGAGGTTCCTATTAAAGAAGAACCTCCATAACTTAGAAAAGGAAGAGTCATCCCAGTAGTAGGGAGTAATTTAACATTAACACCAATGTGGATAAAAGTTTGAATAATTAAAAGAGTAGTCAAGCCTATCAATGACAGCTTTATAAACTCGTCACCTTCTAAAAGAACCTTGCTAAATATCTTGTAACCAATAAACAAAAATAATATTACAATTAGCAGGACAAACAGGGCGCCAAATTCTTCAGAAATAACCGCTATTATATAATCGGTATGCGCTTCTGGCACTTGATCCTTTAAAATTCCCTCTCCCATTCCTTGTCCAGTTAACCCTCCTTGTTTTATTGCATCAAGAGCTTTTTGTGATTGAAAATTATCACCAGTTTTTGGATTAAAGAATGTTTGGATTCTAAGAGGTATATAGCCAAATTTTGATGGAAAAAAATATATTAAAAACACAATGGCAACCAAAACTACCAGACCTAAAATCGACAAAATAATCATATTAAAGCCTGAGGCAAATACCATTGTTATCCATGTTGATATTAATAGTAAAGTTTGTCCGATATCAGGTTGGTTAATTAGTAAAGCAACAACTAGAGAAAGAATAAAAAACGAAAGCAGATATCTATTATAAATGTTCATTTTGTCATTTGAGACTATAATTTTAGCAACAATAAGTACAAAGAGAGGCTTTACTAATTCTATTGGTTGAAATCTTGGAAGAATAGGAAAATCAAGCCACCTCTTTGACCCTTTGATTTCTTCACCAATAAAGGTAACTAAAAGAAGAAATAAAATTGAAATAAAAAACATTGGTAATAAAAATTTGATTATTTTATTTTTTTCCTGAATCGAAATTGCAACAAGTAATAATAACGAAACAAAGACAAAAATAAGATGCTTTATAAAAAAGAAATACGTTTCTTTGCTCATCTTTTCCGCAATTATTGAAGAAGTTGAAGAAAAAGAAAAAAAAAGCCCCAATAATAAGAGAAAAAGAAATAAAAATAAAATTTGCTTATCTACATTTCTCCACCATTTTGCTATTAAGCTAGTATTTTCTCTACTAAAACTAAGCATCCAATCTCCGTTTGAACTTTTTTAACACTAACTTTTTAAAAAAATTGCCTCTATCTTCAAAATTATTAAATTGATCAAAAGATGCAGCTCCTGGACTAAGTAGAATGGTTATTTTTGAATTTTTATTTAATTTTATATCTTTATAAATATTATTTATTGCATTTCGTATATTGTTTGAAATTGTACATGGAATATCGTTTTTAATTTGTCTTTTAAAAAAAGAAGTTTTCTTTCCAATAATATAGGCTTTTAAAATTTTCTTTTTAACATTTTTTAAATGGAAACAATCATGATATTTTGGAAGACCACCAACAATCCAATAAATATTATTATAATTTGATAAAGATTGTAAACAAGCTTCAAAAGTTGTAGCTTTAGAATCGTTTATACATAATAGTTTATTGTTTGAAAATACAATTTCCTGACGATGTGGAAGCCCTTTAAATTCATTAAGAGCTTTAATTATAATTTTATCATTTATTTTTAAATTTTTAACTATTTTGTAAGCAAAAGCTAAATTTTCAATATTTCCTTTGCTTTTAAAAAATTTGTTGTCAATTTTTTTTAGTAATAAATTACAACTCGATCTGTCAATTGAAATTAATTTTGATTTTAATTTATGTGTTTTAAATATACTTTTGATCGATTTTGAATATTCGTTTGTCATATTAATATAGGAATAGTCAGAACTGTTTTGTGCAAAAAAAATCCTTGACTTTATTTTTATATAATTTTTTATATTTTTATGCCTTTCTAAATGATCTGGAGAAATATTTAATATAGCAGCATGTTTTGAACGAAATAACTTTGAATATTGAAGTTGGTATGATGATGCTTCTAAAATGAATATATATTTCTTTTTTAGCTTAATTGAAGATAATATAGGATTTCCAATATTTCCCACCGTTTTTACATTATGATGAGCCACTTTTAAGATTTTTTCTATTATTTTGCAAGTTGTAGACTTTCCGTTAGTTCCGGTAATTGAAATAATTATTGCATCTTTATTAAATTCAAAAAAAAGATCTAAGTCCGTAATTATTTTATTTGAATTTTTTTTTAAATAGTTTTTTATTTTGCTTTTATTAATATCTATACCTGGACTTATAACTATAATATCGACCAAATTTTGATTTAGCCAAAATTTATTGAGTGAAAATTTTGAATTTTTTATTTTTTTTCTTACCTTTTTGTTATCATCCCAGCAATAAACTTCTGCTTTTAATTTTCTAAAGGCTTTTGCTGCTGAGTATCCTGTTATGCCCATGCCATAAACAGCAACTTTTTTATTTTGATATTTTTGTAAAGCAAACATGCATTATCTTAATTTTAGTGTCGCTAATCCTATTAATGCTAAAATTATAGATATGATCCAAAATCTAATAACAACAGTAGATTCTGCCCATCCTTTTTTTTCAAAATGATGATGAAGCGGAGCCATCATAAACACTCTTTTGCCTGTAAGTTTAAATGAAACTACTTGAACAACAACTGAAACTGTTTCGAGAACAAACAAACCTCCAACAATTGCTAAAACTATCTCATGTTTTGAAATAATACTTACTGCTCCTAATGAACCGCCTAATGATAATGAACCAGTATCTCCCATAAAAATTTTTGCAGGTGGAGCGTTATACCATAAGAAGCCTAAACAAGACCCAACTATTGAAGCACAAAAAATAGAAGTTTCTCCAACATCGGCAATATAGGGAATTTGTAAATACTCTGAAAAAACGGTATTGCCTACAACATAACAGATAAGTGTAAATGATAGTGCTACCAACATTACTGGTACTGTAGCCAAACCATCTAAACCGTCGGTTAGATTAACCGCATTTGAAGATCCAACAATTATAAAAAGAGCAAATGGAATAAAAAATAATCCTAGATGCAAAACTAAATTTTTAAAAAAAGGAAAATAAAGATTTTTTAGATGACTACTATCTCCAAGTTCCATCAACAGGAAAACAGCAATTGAAGAAAGGATAACTTGAAAAAAAAATTTCAATCCTGAAGATATACCTCTCGAATTGCTATGTTTTATTTTCAAATAATCATCCACAAAACCAAGTAAACCAAAGGTAGTTGAAACCATCAGTAATATCCAAACATAATAATTAGTTAGATCGGCCCACAATAAAGTGCCAAAAAGTATTCCTATTAAAATAAGAAGTCCTCCCATGGTAGGTGTGCCTACCTTTTTAATTATATGATCTACAGGTCCATCATCTCTTATAGGACCTGTAATCTTGTGAGATCCAATAAATTTTATAAATGGCCCTCCAATTAAAAATACTATTATCATCGAAGACATTACTGAAAGCCCAGTTCTAAAAGTTAAATAACGAAAAACATTTAGTGCGGAAAATTGATCTATTAAAGAAATTAAAAAGCTATATAGCACTTATTTGTCCTCTTTTAATATTTTTTGAAAATCTATTCAAACCTGTTGCGTTCGATCCTTTTACCATAAGTAAATCATTATTGCGTATAATTTTGGCAAAATGATTACGTGCTTCTCTAAGATTATCGAATATTTTACCTTTTTTACTGGCCTGCAAATAATCAAAGGTTTCTCTGATATATTTGCCATAAACGAAAACTTTATCAATATCACTTTTATTAATTGTATTCGATAATGTTCTGTGAAATTGAGTTGATCTCTTTCCAAGTTCCAACATGTCACCCAAAAAGACTAATTTTTTTCCATTATTTATTCTTTTATGGAAATTCACATTCTTAATGGCAGATGTCATGGATAGTGGATTTGCGTTATAACTTTCATCAATAAATTCAAATCTTTTATTGAATTTTTTAATAACTTTAATATCTCCCCTTCCATCAGGAATTTCAAAATTAATAAATTTTTTTTCCATTTTATTTAAATTTAAATTATAAACAAAAAGTACAGAAATGCAGGCTAAAAAATTATTTATAAAATTATCTGCACAATATTTTACATCAAAATTAAAAATTTTGTTTTTTACCTTTAATTTTAGTCTGTAGTGGTTTCCAATTTTTTTTGTATTCAACAAAAAAATATCTGATCCTTTTTTAAGACTAAAAGATATAACATTAATTCCATTTTTTTTTGCTTGATTAGACAAAAAACTAAAAAAATCACTATCTTTATTTAAAATTATATTTCCTCCTTCTAAAATATTACCAATTATTTCTGATTTGGCCTTCGCTATGTCGTTGATAGAATTGAAATTTTCAAGATGAGCTTCCGAAATATTAGTAATAATGGCTGTTTCTGGTTGGATAATTTTCGATAAATTGTCTATTTCTCCTCTTTTATTCATCCCAATTTCAAATACTCCATATTTAGTATTTCTTTTCAAATTGGAAAGGCTTAAAGGTACTCCAAATTTATTATTATATGAGCGGGGAGAACAATAAACCGTACCATAATTTTTTAGGGCAAAATTAACAAGATTTTTTAAAGTTGTTTTTCCAACACTGCCAGTAATAGCTACTATTCGTGCACAAGAATTTTCTCTAGTAATTTTTGCTAGTCGATTTAGAGAAGAAAGAGTATTTTTAACTTTTATTAATTTTTTGTTTGAAACTTGTCTCACATTCTTGCTGACTATAGATTTTATGGCTCCTTTTTTAAATGCTTCTTTTATAAATTTATGGCCATCTGTGTTTTTACCTCGTACTGCAAAAAATAAATTATTTTTCTTAATTGTTCTAGTATTAATTGATACTCCATTATAATTTATTTTTCTAAGATTTTTATTTTTAAAAGTTTTTTCAGCTAAATTTTGCGACCAATTACTTTTAGCAAAATAAAATTTTCTTTTCCCAACAATTTCTTTTATTACGTTTTTATCTGAAAAATTTATTATCTTCTTTCCATAATCTTGAGTTTCTTCATGGCCTTTGCCAGCTACCAAGAGTAGCTCTCCTTCTCTCAGCTCCTTAATAGCTGCTTCAATAGCTTTTCTTCTGCTTCCTATATCGACAGCCAATTTTTTGCAGGATGATATAATGGCTTTACGTATTTTTTTTGGGTTTTCATTTCTTGGGTTGTCGTCAGTAACAAAAATTTTTCTGCAGTATTTTTTTGCAATTGCACCCATTCTTGAACGCTTTGCTTTATCTCTCTCTCCCCCGCATCCAAAAACTAAGATAATATTTCTTCTATATTGATTTTTTAATGCAATTAAGCTTTGCCTTAAAGCTTCAGGAGTATGGGCAAAATCCAAAATAATTTTAGTGTTATTTTTATAATTAGAAATACACTCAAGTCTACCCGGAACGGATTTAATATTTTTAATTACATTAAAAACTTTGTTGATTTTTATTCCACAGCATGTGCTCGCTAACACTGCCATGAGTAAGTTTTTAACTTGGTAATATCCTATAAGTGGTATTTGCAACGTAATAATTTTTGAATTCGTGTAAACTTTAACTATCTGTTTATCTTGTTGATAAGTGTGTTGTAAAATTTTTAATGTTCCTGAACTTGAGCCTATGGTAGTTATTTTTATTTTTTTTTTATTTGCAATATTTTTGATTGTTGTAAATTCCTTATTATCTTCATCTGTAATAATTTTGGAATTTCTTTTAAGTAAACTGTTGAATAAATACATCTTTGAACTAAAGTAAGATTGCATTTTTTTGTGATAATCGAGATGATCGTGACTAAGATTGGTAAATATTCCTACGTTTATGTGTAAATTATCTAACCTATGCTGTTGAAGTCCATGACTTGAAGCCTCCAAAATTATATATTTAATTTTTTTTTTTGCTAAAATTTGCAAATTTTGATGCAGAGATAAAGGGTCCATTGAGGTAAGATTTGTTTTTCTATTATATTTCTTAGAAGATATTCCCAAAGTTCCAATTGAGGCTGCTGAAACTTTACAAAAATTTAATATTTGATAAAAAAAATTGGCTACTGAAGATTTTCCATTTGTTCCGGTTACAGCGATAATAGAAAATGGTTTTTTGCCATAAAAATTTGAGCAAGCTTCAGATAAGCTTTTTCTTACATTGTTGACTACGAGCCAAGGTATCGTGCACTTTTTAAGTTTAGCTTTTTTGTTGGAAACAACTGCAGCGGCACCTTTTGATATTGCTTCTTTAATAAATTTTGTTCCTGATGTTTGTTTCCCTTCAATCGCAAAAAAAATATCTTTTTTTCTAACTTTTCTACTATCGAAACAAATACCTTCTACAGATATTTTTCGATACTCTTTTTTTACAGATCCAAACAGTTTACCTAAAAACATTTAAAATTTGTTCGAAGCTTGTAAATTATTTATGGCTAAAATTGGACCAATTTTTTCTATAATTTTGCCAGCAACAACCACGGTATTCCATCCGGAAGTATTACGTTTTTCACCTTTATGTTTGTAACCATTTGAAAACTCATACACAAAATATGGAGCTGGTTTGGGTTCGTCTAATATTACAAGTAAAACATATTTTGGCCTACTAATTGGAAATAAAGAGACAAAAGTATTAAACTTTTTTTCTGTGTAAACACCTTCAATAGATTTCAAAGCAGTTCCGGTTTTACCTCCAATTTCATAACCATCGATGTTTGCAAAATTTGCAGTTCCTTCTTTATTGGAGACTACTTTTCTCAAAATAGAATTTACTATTTTGCTTGTTTCTGTTGAAATAATTTGTTTTTTTTGCTCGTACTCATTACTTCTTGTTTTTAAAATAGTTGGTTGAATTTCATATCCTCCATTACCTAGAATCGCATAGGCTCTTGCAAGTTGTAAAGGTGTAGTCGTTATACCGTGTCCAAATGATGCTGTTGCAAGTTTACATTTCCCCCATCTAAATGGAATAGGAGTACCGATTTCCTCCAAATCAAAATTAATTATTTTAAAAAGATTCAGGGAATTTAAAAAATCTTTATATTTTTCAATACCAATTTTTTGAGCTATTCGAACTGCACCAATATTAGAAGACTGAATTAAAATTTGTTCAGCACTTAAATTTTTAGGTAAATTATCATGTTCGGATATCTTTCTTCCTGCACAAAATATTTTGTGTTTCAAATTAGTAAACATGGTCTTTTGATCTATTATCCCATTTTCTAGTCCTGCGGCTAAAGTAAATGTTTTAAAAACTGAACCCATTTCGTAAACTCCTTTGGTAATTTTATTAGTATAAATATCATCATTAATTGAAAATCTTTTGTTCAAATCATAATCGGGCAAAGATACCAAAGATAATATTTCACCATTATTTGCATCCATAAGAAGTGCAGCGCTTCCTATTGCATTGAAATCTGATTGGGCACCAATTAATTCTTCTCTTACAATGTGTTGTAAATTTGAATCTAAAGCCAGTTTCAAAGACGAGTTAATCAGTAATTTAGTTTTTAAATTTTTATCAAAAAATTTTTCTATACCAGAAATTCCTGCATTATCATCATCGATTTGACCCAAAATATGACTTAACAGATTTTTTTGTGGATAAATTCTAAACTGATATTTTTCAAGTAATATAGATTTGTCGCCTAACAAAAAAAGATTAGTTTTTTCATTTTCGGTAAGTCTTTTTTTTATGTAAAAAAACTTGTTTTTTTTTAATTTTAATTTGATTTTATGCGTTTCTAGTTCGGGAAAAATAAGTCTCAAATTTATTAATAACTTTTTTTTATCCTTTACTAAGGAAGGTCTTACACCAGCTGAGTAAATATCAATATTTCTTGCTAAAATTATCCCGTTTCTATCTAAAATATCTCCTCTTTTTTTTATAAAATTTTTGTTAGCTTTTTCGGAAAAAATAATTTTATTGGGTAATGGTGACAAAGACAGATAAGTAATTTTGACACTAAAAATAATTACAAAACAAAAAAAAATTAAAAATAAAAAATTTACTCTACTTAAAGAAACTTTTACTAAGTCCAATTTTTTGCTGTCAATAAGAGACTCTGGCTCGATATAATCTTCGAAAAAAAAACTTTTTTTTTTTGATTTGTCTTCACTATTTTTACTCTTCATTTAGCACTATTTTCCTGGCACAATAGGAATACCAAGAAAAACTTTAACCACTTGCAAACCCATCCACTGCTGCGCCTTCTTTGACTTAATTATTTCATAGGGATCAGAATAAAATTTTTTTAGTTCATCCTTCTTTGTTTCAATCTTTTTTGCTATTCGTGATTTTATATTATGAGGCGAATTCTTCGGTTTAGAATAAATATATTGAGATTTAATCAATTCTGTTTCATTGATCTTAATTTTCTTTGTAATTTGTAATTTTTTTACTTTCTTTGCGGTTTTATTTTTTTTCTCATTCATAATAATTTTTTTTGGTTTTGTTTTTTCCAATTTTGTAAAGATTTTTTCTTTTTGATTTAAATGTCTAATTTGAGATTGTTTATAATAATTGAAATCAGATTCTAGATGTTCTTTGGCTAGTCGTGATATATTTTCAGGTGAGGTAATAACATCATGATCTAGTCTGGCCTGATACAATTCAAAATTTATGCTATTAATTGAATCTCTTAAATTAGTTATTTCTTTTTGCAAATTTCTTGTTTCGTTTTTAATTATAGAAACCATTACTAAGCCAAGAACAAATAAAATTATTCCTATAGAATACTTTTTGGCTTCACGATTCCCTTTTTCCTTGGAACGTGAAGGTAGAGTACTAATCCATCTATGTGGATCTAATTGATATTTAGTCTGATCTGATTCTAAATTCATAATCTTGTTTCTTCAATTGTTAAATAATTTTCAAATTTTTTTTGAAATTCCTTGGGGTAATAAAATTCACTATTGTTTCTTATTGCATATCTAAGTTTTGCAGACCTTGAGCTATTATTTTCTAAAAGTTCCTTTTTGTTAGGTGTTAAGGGTTTTTTTAAAAATAATCTGAACAAATCGGATTTATTCTCATTTAGCGGTAAATACCTTGAGGGGTTTTTATCCGAATTAGAATATAGAGAGAAAAAATTTTTTACTATTTTATCCTCCAAAGAATGAAAACTCACAACAATCAACAGGCCGCCATCAGAAAGAATCTTTGTTGCAGCTGTTAATCCTAATATTAATTCGCTTAATTCTTGATTAACAAAAATTCTTATAGCTTGAAAAGTTTTGGTAGCTGGATTCTTTTTATAATTATTAAAATTTTTTTTTGCATCATTAATTATGCTAGCAAATTCTTCCGAACTTTTTACTGGTTTGTCAGATCTATACTTAACAATTTTGTTTGCAATAATTTGTCCATCTTTTTCTTCTCCTAAAATTTTTATTATTTTTGCTAAATTTCTTTTATCTAATGTATTTACCACGTCATATGCAGAATATTTATTAATACCCATTTGCATATTAAGCGAACCTTTAGATTTAAAAGAAAAACCTCTTTGGAAATCCGAAAGTTGAAACGAAGAAAGACCTAAATCAAAAATTATTGCACGTGGACTTAAATTTGATTTAATAATCTTGCTCAAATTACTAAATTTGTCTTGGAAAAAAGTAAATCTTTTTGGAAATTTTTTTACTAAGTGATTTGCATAATGCTGCGTATACTTGTCTCTATCAATAGCATAAACTTTTGTGTTTGGATATTTTAGTATTGCCCGAGAATATCCGCCGCCTCCGAATGTGCAATCAATAAATATGCCACCATGTTGAGGGGATATAATGCTTAATATTTGATTTAGCATCACCGGATAATGTTTTGTTTTGTCCGATGACATGGTGGCATTCATAAATTTCTCTCTTTTCACCCATTAGTTCTTTTGCCTTCTTAAAAAGGCTGGTATTTCAAAATTTTCCTCTGACTCTGAATTGTCGAACAATTCAGGTTCTTTTGTTATATGATCTTCTTTAACATCTTGATTTTCGTATACCTCTGGTTCCTTTTCGTTATTATTTTTTGTATCCATAAAATTGGTTTCTTTATCATTAGAAAATGGTTGTGGATTTGCCAACTCAATACTATCTACTTCAAAATTTGGCAGTTCATCATCTGATCTGGACATTTCTTCTACATTATCATGGCCATTTTCCACATTTTGCAGGTAAGTAGCATTCTCTATTGAAATATTTTCAAGTGAATTTCCGTTAGCTTGCGTTTGTTCTTTCTCAGTCTTACTTTCTTTAATTTCGGCAACATTTATATCCAAAGCCGTAGCTCCCTCGGTTGCACTTATAGCGGACTGGTTAAAAACTGAAGCTTTTGGTGAATTATCACTATAGCCAAGATTTCTATTATGAATTCTATGAACCATGCTGACCACAGGCTTTGTTTGAGGCCCTTGATTATCTAAAGCTGTAGCAACAATAGACACTCTCATTTTACCATCTAGCGTGGAATCAGTTATTGCTCCAATAATTAATTCTGCTTCAGAATCTACTTCTGCTCTAACTTTGTTAACAGCCTCATCAACCTCGAATAGAGTAAGATCCTTCCCTCCAGTGATATTTACCAAAAGTCCTCTTGCTCCTTGGAGCGAATATTCATCAATTAAAGGATTCTTAAGAGCTTGATCTGCAGCGTCGGATGCTCTTTTTTCTCCCTCAGCTTCTCCAGTGCCCATCATAGCCTTGCCCATACCACTCATAACAGTTTCTACATCTGCAAAATCCAAATTAATCAATCCTGGTCGCACCATCAAATCCGTTATACTTTGAACACCTTGTTTTAAAACTCTATTAGATAATTCAAAAGATTCTTCAAAAGTAGTTTTTTCACTAGCAACTTTAAATAAATTCTGATTTGGAATAACTATATTAGTATCTACATGCCTTCTAAGTTCTTCCAAACCTTTCATAGCTCTTTTCATCCTACTCGGACCTTCATACGAAAAGGGCAATGTAACTACTCCAACTGTTAGAATATTTAGTTCTTTAGCCGCTCTTGCTATAACATGAGATGCTCCTGTTCCAGTACCACCACCCATTCCTGCGGTGATAAAAACCATATTGCAACCCTGTAAATAATTAATTATTTCATTTAAAGATTCATCTGCTGAAGCTTGTCCAAGATCAAGTTTACCTCCAGCACCCAATCCTTTGGTTAAATTCGAACCCAATTGGATTTTAGCTTCCGCTCTGTTCATCTTTAAATCTTGAGCATCTGTGTTAATCGCAACAAATTCTACACCTTTTAAATCTTCATCAATCATACTGTTAATAGCATTTCCACCAGCCCCACCAACTCCCAGTACCAAAATTCTTGGTTTTAATTCTCTCAATTCTGCAACATTTACATTAATAGTCATTTCCCCTCCTTTTTAAATTGTGATTCCCATTTTAGACTTGCTCTATTCAAATTGGCTTTTTTTCTCGCCTGTGTTTTGAATTTTTCAAATAATTTAGGTTCCCAAATTTGAAAAGTTTTTCCTTGACCTACAAAAAGCATTGCCTGTTTTATTTTTGCATGTTCTAATAATTTACTGGGTATAGAAATTCTTCCTTCGCCATCAAATTGAAGATTGGTGCTATCAGCTAAAACAGAGGTAGCAAAAATATCTCTTTTTTCCTCAAAAGGATTAAGTGAATCTATTGAGTCTGAAAGTTTTTCTATTCTACTTTGAGGACATGCTTCTATAGAGGGATTGTTAAAAGAAGGATAGCAAATGACGCCATTATAACCCATGCTACTTAGATATGATCTAAAACTGGCTGGCACTGAAACCCTTCCTTTTTTGTCTAATCTGTTTTCGTATGTAGATAAAAACATGTTTTTTTATGTCAGCGGTGCCCTTTGAGAAATCATGATTTAATCTATGATTTGGCTTTCTGAACACCATCTACCCCTCCTTTGGGAATATTTGGGATACTATGGGATATCAACCTATAATTGTCAATACCTTATTTTTAGTTATTTTAGCTAAAAAAGCCTAATTTTATGAAAGATTGTCTAAGTTGATTTTGAGGAACAAATTTGAATCATTGTAGAATCAAACTATGAACACTCATAATTTTTCTATTTTTAGATGTGTGCTGAACTTTGAAAGCATGCCAGACAATCTGTAAGCCGGGTTCTGTCATTTAAATTAGTCATTTATCTGGAATTAAGTTCACACTTAACTTCTAGCAACCAACCCAGATGGCTAACTAAGAACTGTTTTCGGCCTAAAAATTGAAGCCTTGCCATCTCTATTTGGTCTTGCTCCCGGTGGGGTTTTCCATGCGTTTTTTGTTACCAAAAAACCGGTGTGCTCTTACCACACCTTTTCACCCTTGCCTTGATAAGGCGGTTTATTTTCTGTGGCACTATCCCTAAGGTCACCCTCGCCAGATGTTATCTGGCACCGCGTTCCTATAGAGCCCGGACTTTCCTCTCTTGTTTATTCAA